>NZ_JCBCBS010000067.1:0-32536 GCF_059864205.1 Pelovirga sp. | reverse complement strand
TGATTACGATCTCGACAACATGAAGTATCTGATTGTCTGGGCCTGTGACCCCATGTCTTCCAACCGTCAGATCCCCAACGCCATCCGCAAGATGAACAAGGTCATGGAAAACGGCAAGGTTGCTGTTATTGATCCGCGCATGAATAACACCGCCGCCAAGGCGCATGAATGGATGCCGGTCAAACCTTCAACGGACGGCGCTGTCGCCTCCGCCCTGGCGCATTATATTCTGGTCAATGGTATGTGGAGCAAGGAGTTCGTCGGTGACTTCAAGGACGGCAAAAACCGCTTTGTCAAAGGTGCAACCGTCAATGAAGCCGACTTCGATGAGAAACTGACCCACGGTCTGGTCAAGTGGTGGAACCTGGCGCTGAAAGATTCAGATCCGGCATGGGCCGCCAAAGAAGCTGGTGTCGATCAGGCACAGATTGAGCGCATCGCCAAAGAATTTGCTCAGGCTGCTCCCCAGTGCGCCGTCTGGTTTGGCCCGAATATGCAGCCCCGCGGCACCTATGCCGCAATGACCATGCACGCCCTCAACGGCCTGGTTGGTGCTACCGATAGCGAAGGGGGACTCTGCACCGGCATGGGCGCTCCCTCCAGCAGCTATCCGAAGTACAACGATTTTCAGGATCCCGTTGCTGCCGCAGGTGCGAAAAACAAGAAAATCGATCAACGTGGCACCCTGACCTTGCCGGCTATGGCCAGATACAAGCCCGGCTCCGGTGTTGTTCTCAATAACGTTGCCAACGCCATCCTGGCCGAAGACCCCTACGATATCAAGGTCGCCCTGTCCTACTTCCAGAATGTCAACTTCTCCGGCACCGAGGGCGCTCGTTGGGACAAGGCGATGACCAAGGTTCCCTTCTTTATCCACTGTGTGCCCATGTTCTCTGAGATGACCTATTTTGCTGACATCGTACTCCCTTCCGCTCTGCACCATTCTGAAGACTGGACCGTAGTACGCAGCAAAGCCAACCTTCACGGTCACATCTCCATCCAACAACCGGTCATCGATCGGATGTTTGATGTCAAAGGCATCGAAACAGAAGTCACCTGGCTGCTGGCGGAGAAACTCAACGCCAAGGGTTTCCCCAACATGCTCCAGTGGGTGAAATCCTATAAGGATCCGGAAACAGGCAAGGAACCGACAAACAGCATGGAGTTTGCCATCTATGCCACCAAGATCCGCAGTCAAAAAGCCTGGGATCCGGCCGAGAGCAAGGACTACAAGGGTGACCGCCCCAACGGCTGGGAAGATTTCCGCGCCAAGGGCGTGGTCAACTCGCCTAAATTCATCTTCCGCAAGAAATGGGCAGATGGTTTCAAAACTGAGACCAAGAAGTTTGAATTCTATAGCGAAACCCTGAAGAAGGGTCTGACCGCTCACGCTGAAAAACACAAGGTCAGCATCGACAAGGTCATGGAAGTCACCAACTATGAAGCTCGCGGCGAGTTGGCTTTTGTCCCCCATTATGAGTCGCCCAAGCGCAACGGTAGCAGGAGTGACTATCCATTCGACCTGATCGACATGAAGTCGCGCTTCAACCGTGAAGGTCGCAGTGCCAACAACACCTGGTATCATAGCTTCAAGCAGTGCGATCCGGGTGATGTCAATGAGCAGGATGTCATCCAGCTCAACCCGACTGACGCCGCCAGACTTGGCATCAAGGATGGTGATATGGTCAAGGTAACCTCAATAGTGGGCAGTCTGAAGGTCAAAGCCCGCCTGTGGGAGGGTGTCCGCCCCGGCGTCGTCGCCAAGTGCTATGGTCAGGGTCACCACGCCATGGGTCGCGTCGCTGCCAAGGATTTTGCCAAGGCCATTCCTCGCGGAGCTAACTTCAATGAGATCATGCCCGATGACTACGATCGTTTGAGCGGTGCTACCGCCCGTAACGGCGGTCACACTGGCCTCAAGATTGAAAAAGCCTGATCTGACGATACCCTTATACTTAAATAGGAGATAAATAGATGGCAAGATACGGAATGGTTATCGACCTGCACAAGTGCACCGGCTGCGGCGCCTGTGGCCTCGGGTGCAAAACCGAAAACAATACGGACGACCGTGCCGACGGTCAGACCCATAACTGGGCGGACTACAGGACCGTCGTTTCCGGGAAGTTCCCCAACGTCAAGTTCGAGATGCTACCGGTGCTCTGCAACCACTGTACCGACGCACCCTGCGTGAAAGCATGTCCGGTTACTCCCAAAGCAATGCACAAGAACGCCAAAGGGATGACGATTCACAATCAGGAGCGCTGTATCGGATGTCGTGCCTGTCAGTATGCCTGCCCCTACAGTCAGAATGACGTGGCACAAGGGTCCAATGACTACAGCGTTATCAGCTTCAATGATTTCGGTAAAACCATCCACGCGGCTTATCAAGATAAAACCGAAATCATCAAGGGCTGCACCACTTCCGGTGCGGAAATCGCAAAAAAAGCAGGGTTCACACCACCGCATGCCACGAATTACGGCCATCCTGACTATAAAAATATCAGAACTGCTGGCGTGGTGGAAAAATGTATCCTCTGCGACCATCGCATTGAAAACGGGATGAAGCCCTACTGTACCGATGTCTGTCCATCCAGTGCCCGCGTTGCCGGAGACCTCGACGATCCTCACAGCGATGCCGCCAAGTTGGTTAAACAGTATGGTGGACGTCGCCTGAAAAACAATAAGGGCGAATTTCTGGCCGCTAATGAAAACGGTGTCGGACCTAATATTTATTACATCCGCACCTATTCAGCGCGCAAGTAACTAATTTACCTGTAGAAAAAGCCGCAAACGAAGAGTGTTTCGTCTGCGGCTTTTTACTCAATCAATCCACTACCTCTAATTCGGGAGACATTTGTGACCGCTACTGCCCTCATGGATAAAATCGCTGCTACGGCTGATGCATTTCGTCTGCTTTCTGCCTGTTATTATGAGCCGGATAAAAACATGCTCCTCGAAGAAGGCCTGTTTATTCAGCTGCGTGAAGCCCTTGAGTTGTGCCTCCCCGACTCGGCTCATCTTGCCGATGCCCTGGCAACCTGCCTTGAAGCAGCGCCTGAGCAGGATCTACTGATCGATTACGCCAAACTTTTTGTCGGCCCGGATGAGCTGCTGGCACACCCTTATGGATCGGTCTACCTTGATGGGCCAAAAATCCTCATGGGAGACTCGACCATGGATGTCATCGTCCGTTACCGTGATGCCGAGTTTGCCATTACTGCTGATTTTAAGGAAGTTCCTGACCATATAACCGTTGAACTCGAATTCCTCTATTTGCTCTGCTACAATGAGTCCCTGGCTATGGTTGAACAACGTTCTGCGGAACAGGCCGAGTGGCAGCAGCGCCGTCAGACCTTTATCGATGATCACATCGGCCACTGGATTGATGACTTCTGTGGCAGACTGCGCAACAACACGCAATGCGACTATTACCGCCACCTTGCCGATCTGACCCAGCGCTTTATCAACGCACAAAAATCAGCGGCCTAGGTTGACAACATGATGCTGCAGAGCACCGCCTTTAAACTTCTCACCCCCCAGGACACCCTGCAGATCGAGCGTGGTCGCTGTCTGCGCCACCGATTGTCTTCTTCCAGTTGTCGCAACTGTTTTGCGGTCTGTACCACGGGCGCCATGAGCTGGTCGGAAACCGGCTTGCACTGGAATCAGGAAAAATGCAGCGGCTGCCTGCTCTGCGCCGGAGGATGCCCAACTGATGCGTTGACCAGCAATCAGCTGCACCCAAGCGCCCTGCTCCAACGTCTTGATGAAGTCGATAACCCTTTGCTGGCCTGCTCCTTTAACCCACAGACGCAGGGGCATGCGCGGGTTCCCTGTCTGGGGTTACTCGCTGATCCGCAGCTGCTACTGGTACTGCAACTGGCGCTGGGGAAGGAACTGCGTCTCAATGCGTCAGCCTGTGCAACCTGCGAAAACTGTCGCATTTTACCGGCACTACAGCAATCAGCTAAACAAGTTACTGAACTGGCACAGGGCTTACCCGGCGCTGTTAAAGTGATTGAGTCAGCACCAGAGCTTGATTACCGCGAAAAAAGTTGCTCACGCCGCGAGTTTTTTAACTTTCTCAATCGCCGTTCACGCCAGACCGGGTCGTCCCTGGTCAATCGGCTGCGTCTCAACACAACTTCCAGCAGTTACGGCAAAAAAAGCATACCCTTGACCCGTCAACTCCTGCTGCAACTCGGCAAGGTGTCTTCCGCCGTGCGGGAAATGACCGACACGAAGATTCTGCCGGAACTGACCTTTGTCGCCGATTGCCGTGGCTGCACCGCCTGCGTCGGCATTTGTCCAACCGGCGCGCTGTCGACCCCGGATATTCGTGGCAACAAACCGGAGGTCAATAAAGACCGTTGTACTGCCTGTTCTCTTTGTGTAGAATTCTGTCGTCAATCAGCAATCACTGTTGCCACGCCCTAGGGCGTGTTTTTTTGGACAGGCGTTATGCAAATTTCGCACAACCAACAAACTTCTGACCACAGCGACATTACCGGGGTGATCCTTGCCGGTGGCCACAGCCGCCGCATGGGCCGCGACAAGGCCACCCTCACCCTCACCGGGCGCACCCTGTTTGACCGTGCTCACGATGCCTTGTCCGGCATTTTCAAACGGGTCCTGATCGCCGGAGATCGACCTGATCTGGCTTCCGAGACAATCCCCTGTTTTACTGACAAATATCCCGGTAGCGCCCTGGGTGGTATCCATGGCGGTTTGTGCGCTGCCCGGACGCCCTGGATTTTTGTCATTCCATGCGACCTGGCCGCACCAGATCCATTCCTGATCCGCCATCTGCTGCCCTACCGGAATGGTTATGAAGCCGTCGTGCCGCGCACGACCAAGGGCTTTGAACCGGTTTTTGCCCTTTACCACAAAAGTTGTCTGCCGGTCATGGAACAGATGCTGCGTGCCGAGAATTACCGAATTTACGACTTTTATGACCGCATCCACATACGCCTTGTTGAATCCTGCGAGATGCCGATCGGATGGGAACGCTCAATGACCAATCTGAATTCTCCAGCGGATCTTGCTCTTCTGACGAGAGAGGTACAATGACGCCACCCGTTGTTTCTATCGTTGCCAAAAGCGGCACCGGCAAAACCACCCTGCTGGAAAAATTGATTGCCGAAATGAAAAGGCGCGGGTTTCGCGTCGGCGCGATCAAGCACGATGCCCACAGTTTCAGCATCGATCACCAGGGAAAAGACTCCTGGCGCCTGACCCAGGCCGGGGCTGACACCATGCTCATCACCTCACCGGCCAAAATTGCCATGGTCAAACAGCATGGCAATAGTGAGCCGAACCTTGATGACACTGTCGCTACCTATTGCCAGGATGTCGATATTGTTCTGACCGAGGGGTTTAAGCGCAGCAGCATGCCGAAAATCGAAGTTCATCGACGCGAGCGCAGCGCCACGCTGCTGTGTCGTGGTGAACAACATGATCCCAACCTGTTTGCTGTGGCATCGGATGAACACCTTGAGCTGGATGTGCCGGTGTTTGACATCAATGACACGACCGGGCTCTGCGATTTGATCGTCAAGAGGTTTCTGTCATGACCGATATCCGCATCCGTAGCAAGATCTGGCTTGAGATCAACGACCGACCCTTTCTCGGTGGTGGCCGTCTGCGCCTGCTGCGCGCTATTGCCGCCACGGGTTCGATCAATGCCGCCTCCCAGCAACTTGGCATCTCCTACCGCAAGGCCTGGAGTCAGGTGCAGGAGATGGAAAAACACGGCATCCCCATGGTCGAGCGTGAGAAGGGTGGAAGCGGCGGCGGACGCTCCGTCATCACCCCGCAGGCCAGGGAATTACTCAGTAAATTTGATGATGTGCAAGAAGGCCTGCACCAGGTAATCGATGAAAAATTTGATCAGGTTTTTAAAGCCTGAACAAGATAACACAGAAATTGATCAACAAGGAGAACAGCAGTGATTGATTACCAGCAAGCCATAAAAGCCATTGCTGACAACATCACCCCATTGTCACCGGTGCAAGTGCCACTGGCCGAAGGTTTGGGGTGCGTTCTGGCTGCAGATGTATATTCAAAGCTTGAGTTACCCCCCGCCGATAATTCAGCCATGGACGGCTATGCCTATGCCTTTTCCGGCAGCGTTGACGGCGGCCTGACCGAGGTCGGTTTTCTACCGGCCGGTGGTAGCTTTTCAGCAACGATTGAAGAAGGTGAAGCGATTCGCATCATGACCGGTGCGCCGCTGCCGGCAGACTGTGACACGGTCGTTCCGATGGAAGATACTGAACACCAGGGGAACAACCGGATTCGCCTGCGCAAGCAACTGCCATGCGGCACCAATGTTCGCTATCGCGGTGAAGAACTCAAGGCCGGTGAAAAAATTCTCTCCCAGGGCCAACAACTCGACCCGGCGGCTATTGGCATGCTGGCCTCGGCAGGCATTGCTGAAGTTACCATCTATCCGGCCCCATGCGTTGCAATTCTCTCCACCGGCGACGAGCTGGTCGAACTTGGTGAAACACCAGACAACGGTAAGATCATCAACTCCAATGCTCACCTGCTTGCTGCCTGTTTACGTCAGGACGGCTTTACTCCTGTTCTGCTTGGCATCGCCAAAGATCAACCGGGAGAACTTGAGGCCTGCCTGCGTCAAGGACTGGATGCTGACATGCTGATCACCACCGGTGGAGTTTCCGTTGGCGATCGCGATCTGGTCCAGCAAACCTTGAGTAATATTGGTTTTAAAACCATCTTCTGGCAGGTTGCCACCAAGCCCGGCAAACCAACCCTGTTCGGCATGATTGGCCGGCAGCCGGTTTTTGGCCTGCCGGGCAATCCGGGGGCATCCGCTGCTACCTATCAATTGTATGCCCGGCCGGCCCTGCGCATGCTAAGCGGCCATCGCCAACCTTTTTCTTCCAACCTCAAGGTCAAGCTGGCGACAGCAATTAAAGCCGGGGGCAAACGCCTGCATTTTCTCTGGGGTAATCTGAATATTGTCGCCGGCGAACTGCAGTTTCTGCCGTCTGAACGCCAGGGCTCGGGCCAGAACCGCAGTGCCATTGGGGCACAGGCACTGTTTCCCCTGCCCATCGACTCCCCTCCAATAGCAGCCGGAGAGATGGTCGAAGTAATTATGCTGCATCTGCCGCTTGGTCAAAAAACCTCTTAACTTGAATTAAAGGAGCACATCATGTTTGGTCTGGGAACACAGGAACTGCTGATTATTCTGGTACTGGTCATGGTTATTTTTGGTGCGGGCAAACTCCCCCAGGTTGGGGAAGCCCTGGGCAAGGGGATACGCAACTTTAAAAAAGGAGTGAGTGAGGCTCAGGAAATCGACCTTGCTGACCTAGGTGACAAGAAAAAATCCGAATCGCAAGCAGATCACCATGAAGGATAGCTTTGGACGTAACATCAGTTACTTGCGCCTGTCGATCACTGATCGCTGCAATCTGCGCTGCCTTTACTGTATGCCGACTGAGGGCATCGAGCACCGGCAACATGACGAAATCCTCCGTTATGATGAAATGCTGCGTATTGTTGCTGCTGCCACTACCCTGGGAATCCGCAAGGTGCGCGTCACCGGCGGTGAGCCCCTGGTCCGTAAAGGTGTGATCGGCTTCTTGCAACAGCTTGCCGCCCTGGAGGGGATTGAAGAAATTGCCCTGACAACCAACGGCATCCTGTTGGCCGACTATGCCCAGGCATTATGTGACACTGGTGTCAAACGACTTAATATCAGCCTCGATTCCCTTAACCCTTCTACCTTTAAGGAAATTACCCGGGGCGGTGATCTCAGTCGGGTCCTGGCCGGTATCGATAAAGCCGAACAAATCGGCATGAAAATCAAGCTTAATATGGTAGCCATGCGCGGGGTCAATGACCATGAGCTGCTCGATTTTGCCGCATTATCCACAGATCATCCCTGGTCGGTGCGCTTTATCGAATATATGCCGACAATTCGCGAACAACACTGGCAACAACGGATTATCAGCGGCGCGGATATTCTTGCGCTATTACATACGCATTACCAGTTGCAGCCTCTCACGACTGATCTTCTCTGTGGCCCGGCGCGCCCTTACCGGATTGCCGGTGCCGCCGGTACCATTGGCATCATTACCCCGATGAGCGAACATTTCTGTGGCTCCTGCAACCGCATCCGCGTGACCTCAACAGGACAGGCCAAAAGTTGCCTGATGTCGAATGAGGTGACCGATCTGCGCTCCCTCCTAGGTGTCCGTCAGCGTACCGCACTGATCGACACCTTGAAAAAGGTGATCTGTGGCAAGCCTGAACATCATCGATTGGGCACAGATCCCGATTCTACTACCCCATTTTCCATGGCCAGCATAGGAGGATAAACAGCATGATTGGCGAGATTATCGCGGTTTGTGTCAGCACCGCTAAAGGTGATCGCAAAACCCCCGTTGACAAGGTTCTGCTGCGCGAGAATCATGGCATTGTCGGCGATGTCCATGCCGGCGACTGGCACCGTCAGGTTAGTTTATTGGCCAAGGAAAGCATCGATAAAATGCGCAAAATGGGGCTGGATGTCGATAATGGCGATTTTGCCGAAAACATCACCACCCGCGGGGTGAATCTGCCTGCTCTGCCTATTGGAACCCGGCTTCAAATTGGCGAGACCCTGCTTGAAGTGACCCAGATCGGCAAGGAGTGCCACACCCGTTGCGCGATTTACTATCAGGCCGGTGACTGTGTCATGCCCAAGGAGGGGATTTTTGCCAGGGTATTACATGGCGGTGAGATTACTCCGGGGTCACAACTGCGGGTATTAAGCGGCAGTTAATATAAGCCGGGAAGCCTTGACTGCTATACTTAAAAGTGTATCAATCTTTGCAAGGAGACCAGAATGCTATCCCCGACATCCCATCTGCAATGCCATCGTTCGCGTTCCAGTTTGGCGACATTGGGGCTGTATCTTGTTCTGCTGCCCCTGCTGGTGGCCCTTGCCGGCTGTTCAACCCACGCAGCCAGAACCCAGGAACTGATGGCCACCGACTACCAGCAGCTCGATAATGATGCCCTGCTGTTACATTTTTATGAGGTAGAAGATCAGATCAGTGTGACGGAACAACGCCGTTCATCTCCGTCCGTCAGTCTCGGTTTCGGTTTGGGCAGCTATGGCGGTCGCAGCTCCGTTGGCGCCGGGGTTGGTGTCAGTACCCCGATCGGGCAACCGGAATCAGGGGCCGATCTGCGCGCCCACCTTAACCGGGTACGCCTGGAGCTGCAGAAGCGCAATATCACCCCGTAAAAAATTTCTGGCTATCAACTTCGCTTGCGGTAAAAAGCAAAAAATTTCACCACCCGTTCGCTTCACTCACTAGAGGCACCGAGCCACAGAGAAGCTCAGGGGTTTTTAAGAATTGCTCAGTGCCTCAGTGGTGAATGCTATTCTGATACTGTTTCATCCCAATCAGCTGCAAACGCCGCAACGACAGCACCCAGGGGCACAGGGTGGGGTTAAATGTTGCCCTGCTGCACGCTGATATTCTCGCCACAGATACTCGCGTCGCACCCCGGAATCGATAATTTCCCAGGCGAAAGCTTCATCCTGTCCACGCTCCCGCGTTAACTCATCCAGCAACGGAAATTTAGCTGCAGCGCAAAGTTGCCGTAAGTTTCCCCCTGTGGCTAATTCCGGCAGCATAGCGGCGATGCGGCGATCGCCGCGCGACAGGAACGCCTGAAGGGTCGCCAGACGCACCGACTCCATCATAAAGCGGGTATTGGGAATTCGACTGAACGCCGACTGCAACATTCGCCCTTTTTTCTTCAGCGATTTTTCCCCCTCCATTCCCGCCCATTGAAAAGGGGTAAAGGGCTTGGGGATAAAGGGGTTAACACTGACCGTCAGGTTGCCCATGTGGCCGCGGGCCTTGCCACTGGCCAGACGAATAGCGACGATCCGTTGCACCAGAGCAATGATAGCTTCGATATCAGTCATCTGTTCAAACGGCAATCCAATCAGAAAATACAGCTTCAGGTGTTTAATTCCACCATCCGTCAGCAATTGCACTGCCGCAAGAATCTGTTCCTCACTCAAGCCCTTATTGATGACATCACGCAGTCGTTGACTGCCGGCTTCCGGTGCTATAGCGACGCTTGCATGACCTGCCTCATTCAGCAGTGCAACGGCCTTTGCATCGATGGCATCAAGACGCAAACTTGATACGGAAATCTCGCCACCACGATCAACTATCCCCTGTTGCAGCGGCAAAACCTGGGAATAATCGGCGATAGCAGCGGCAACCAGCCCGATCCGGTTGCGCTGACATAACCCCTCGTCAACCTGCTGCAGCAGATTATCCAAGCTGCGTTCACGCGGTGGCAGGTAAACAAAACCGGCAGCACAGAAACGACATCCGCGCGAACAACCGCGCGACACCTCAACCAGCGCCATGTGGCCGAACCCGGCAGCTTCAGACTGGACGTAAGTACGACTGGCAGAGCTGTCAAGATCCTGCAAATATTGACGCCTGATGGTTTTGGGGACAGCAGCATTGCGCTGATAAGTAATTCCCTCTGTGGTGTAAAGCGGCTGATAAAACTGCGGAACATAGACACCCGGCAGCTGTGCCAGGGCGAGCAACAGCTCATTGCGCGGTAAAGATGTTTGTTGCATGGCAGTATGTAAGGTATCGAGGAGCAAAGGCAGAATGGGCTCGGCCTCACCAACAGCAATCAGGTCGACAATCTCAGCTATAGGTTCAGGATTGATGAAGGCACAAACGCCGCCAAATAATACCAGGGGATCGGCGGGTTGGCGTTGAGCGGCAAAGAGAGGGATGTTGCCGGCAGCAAAAATGGCCGGCAGATGGAGATAATCATTCTCAAACGAGATGGACAGGGCAATCAAATCAAAGTCCCGTAAAGGACGATCAGACTCAAGAGACAGGGGGGGGGGGAGTTGATTCGCGCCGGATGCCTCCGGCAAAAAAAACCGTTCACACAGACAATCATCGCGCTGATTGATCAGATGATACACCGTCTGAAAACCGAGATTGCCCATCCCCTGCTGATAGCCATTGGGATAAACCAGGGCAATACGGTAACGCCCTTCGTTCCACGAATGATAGCGGGTACCGATTTCGGCAGTGCGGCGCAGTTGATTGGAAGAAAGGGTTTTATTGGCCATGGCAGCAGTTATACACCCAAATGGCGCCGAAGAGAACGTTTCGAGATTTTAAAATAATCAAAAAAAAGGGCCATACAAGATGGCCCTGGACGAGGGAGTCGTCGGGATACAACTACAAGGTACAGAAACGCTGTACATCCGCCGGGCGGAGAACCGGCATGCATCACATCAGCAATTACAAAAAACGTCTGCTCTTGAAGCAGGCGCAACAAAGTTGTCTGCCAGAGGGTTAACCTTTGTAACTATTCAGCTATGCCCTTGCGCAGGGTCGGGGGGCCTGTGACAAGGGTGTTTGTCGCCATGGATGGCGACAACAAGCGGTCATGGATGACGAAAAGCGTCCCTTGACATAGGACCCCCGATCCGTTGCTGAACAGATACTAACCTTTTTGCAAGACAAGCAAAGAAACGAACGTCATCGTCGGTTATAATCCCCCCCTCAATTACCACAGTGGAGACAAGATCCAACCTGAAAAATTTAAATCAATGATCAATCAACCCGACGACGTAGAAAGGTCGGGATATCAAACTGTTCATCATCAACAAACAGATCGCGATTCTGGCTCGGCAGTTCGCGGCTGCGGCGGCCATAGAGTTCATTCTGTTGATTACGGATGTGAGTCGGCACATCTAGATCGCGCTTGTGTCTAACCACTGGCGGCACATAAGGTGCACGCTGCACATCAACAGTCTCAGTGTCTTTGCCCTTCACTTCGAACTGCTCTCCAAAACCGGTAGCGATGGCCGTAATCTTGATTTTTTCACCCAGACTCTCATCAATCACCAGACCAACGATGATGTTGGCGTCCTCATGAACTTTTTCATGGATGATGGTTGATGCCTCTTCAAACTCTTCCATAGTCATACTCGATGAGCCGGAAATATTTACCAGAACACCCATGGCTCCGGAAATATCAACCTCTTCAAGCAGTGGACTACTGATGGCACTGTAGGCAGCCTCTGCGGCACGGCGTTCACCCTCAGCGATGCCGATTCCCATCATCGCCATACCGCGGTTACTCATAACGGTTCGCACGTCAGCAAAGTCGACGTTGATCATCCCCTCGGTGGTAATCAGGTCGGAAATCCCTTGTACTGCCTGGCGCAAGACATCATCGGCCGGCTTGAACGCATCGAGAATGCTCATATTTTTTCCGGCCAGACCGAGCAGCCGATCGTTTGGTACCACGACCAGCGAATCGACAACCTCGCGTAAAGCAGCAATGCCGGCATCTGCTCTAGTCATGCGCTGCTTGCCCTCACGAGTGAAGGGCCTGGTAACCACACCAACGGTCAGGGCTCCCGCTTCCTTTGCTGCCCTGGCAATGATAGGTGCAGCCCCGGTCCCGGTACCACCCCCCATGCCGGCGGCAATAAAAATCATATCCGCACCGGTAAAGAGTTCGACCAGACGCTTGATATCTTCCTCAGCAGCCTGACGCCCAATTTCCGGATTGGCTCCGGCTCCAAGACCCTTGGTCAGGTTACCACCGAGCTGAATTTTCATCGTTGCTTCGCTGCGCCGCAAAGCCTGGGCATCGGTATTGGCAACCAGAAAATCAACGCCTTCAACATGGTTGCGAATCATCGTGTTAACTGCATTACCTCCGCCACCACCGACGCCGATCACCTTGATTTTGGCTGCCTGATCCAGACTTTCCTCGAACTGAAACATGACTCCCTCTTGAATAGGCATAACTGCCTCCCTGTCGTTGCGCTCCCGCTCACTCCGCGATCACAGAAGCTGGTTATCTAATTTTGCCTAACTTAGCAAACTATAGTCTTTTTTACAAATAACTTATATATAATTACTTATCAGAAAAAGTCGCTGAACATATCTTTCAAACGTTTCGACACCCGTTCAAACATGTTGTCTTCCCCAACCTTGAATTTCTGTGCCTGACTGTTCATGCTGCCGTACTTCACCAACCCTACCCCTGACGCGTAAATAGGCGAATTAACGACGTCAGCAAGACCACCAATATCCACCGGCGTCCCTCGCCGCACCGGTAGATTAAAAATCTGTTCGGCCAGCTCCGGCATGCCGGGTAAAATGGCGGTGCCACCGGTAATAACAACACCAGAGGCAATCAGCTCGTCGTAACCACTCTTGATGATCTCCCGGTTGATCAGAGAAAACATTTCCTCAACCCGGGGCTCGAGAATTTCGGCCAGCAATTGCCGCGACAAAATCCGCGGCTCACGTCCACCTACCGAAGGCACCTCGATGGTTTCATCCTTACCGACCATGGAGGTCAGACAGCAACCGTAAGCTTGTTTTATTTTTTCCGCCTCGGCCATGGGGGTGCGCAAACCAACGGCAATATCGTTGGTCAGATGATCACCACCAATCGACAGCACTGAAGTGTGTTTGATGGCACCATCGGAATAAATCGCGATGTCGGCAGTGCCTCCGCCAATATCTACCAGCGCTACCCCTAGCTCTTTTTCATCCGCTGACAGGACCGCCTCACTGCTGGCCAGCTGTTCCAGGACGATATCGGCAACATCAACACCGGCACGATTACAGCTTTTGATAATGTTCTGGGCGCTGGCCACGGCTCCGGTAACAATGTGCACTTTGGCTTCAAGGCGCACGCCACTCATGCCTAACGGCTCACGAATACCATCCTGATCGTCGATAATGAATTCCTGCGGCAGGATATGCAGCACCTCCCGATCCATCGGAATCGCAATGGCCTTGGCAGCATCGATGACACGCTGCAGGTCATCACTGGTCACCTCCCGGTTTTTAATAGCGATGACCCCCTGCGAGTTCATACCGCGAATATGGCCTCCGGCAATTCCGGTAAAAACCGATTTAATTTCACACCCGGCCATCAATTCTGCTTCACGAATCGCTTTGCGGATAGCAGCAACGGTGGATTCAATATTGATCACAACCCCTTTGCGCATTCCCCGCGATGGACTGGTACCAATCCCCACCACTTCCAGACCATCCTCTGCCATGTGACCGACAATACAGCAGATTTTTGTTGTTCCAATATCCAGGCCAACGATCAAATTATCACTCTTTTTACTCATGACACCCCCTTGGTATCAGCTTTTTGCCGCTCTATCCGGCTGTTCAATGCGCACTATGACTTTTTCATCTACGTTTAAATCGATATAATCGAGCATCTTCATTTTTGGTTTCAGTAACGCATAGATGCGTTCCAGGCGATCCAGTTTTTCGTTGTAGTTGTTACTCCCCAATCGGATCCTCACCCCGTCCTCCAAAGTATAAACAGACAAACCGCCACCGGCCTCCCTGTGCACTTCCGAGATCTTATCCAGTCCGAACTGTGAACGCGATCCAAGTTCCCTAACCAGAGCCACCACCTCCAGCAACTGCAAACGATCTTTCTGCCGGCCCGATTCAAGTTGCGCTGCATCAAAACCGGTAATCACCGGATAATCGAGACTGTCACCGCCATCAAGCAGCTTGAATACAACACCATGAGTATCCAGATAATAGAGGTACCCCAGATTGACAATCGCAACCGGCTGGCGTTCCACGATGCGGATACTGACCTGGCGCGGGAAAATTCGCTGAATGCGCGCATCCTTGACCCAGGGGTTTTCTGCAATCTTGCGCCCGATCAAATCCAGATCCAGGCTGAACGTTGACATTCCCGGCTGCACATCAGAAAGGGCCACCAGGGTCTGCTCACACAAACGCTGATTTCCTTCAACACGAATCGTATCAATACGAAACTGGTCTGAGGCCAGGAGCAATTGCACCAGAAAAAAACCACCAGCGACAACTAACACAACACTGAAAACACCAACCCCAACACGCAAACAGCGGCGCAGAAGATAACGCAGATTCAGCGGCTTTTTCTTCTTTTTGCGGCGGTTGTTACGCACCTTTTTGCCGGCGTTTTGTCTCTTCATGTCGTGCATGGCTGTCCTACTTCACAAGATCCGCATCAAGCAAAATCATCTCAACCAGCTCTTCAAAAGCGATACCGGCGGCGGCGGCGGCCTTGGGTAACAGGCTGGTTGCTGTCATCCCCGGAATCGTATTCACTTCGATGCAATAAAAACATCCATTCGCCATCATAAAATCGACTCGCGCCGCGCCACGACAGCCCAGCGCCCGACAGGCGCGCAGCGCAGCATCCTGAATTTGTCCGGTCACCTCTGATGATAGCGGAGCAGGCACCAGATAACGGGTCGTGGTGCTTGCGTATTTGGCCTGATAGTCATAAAACCCTCCTTGCGGCACAATCTGGATGATCGGCAGCACCTGCTCATTCACCACCGATACCGTCAGCTCCGCACCATCGATATAGTCCTCTACCAGCAGGGAGCCATGGAGTTGGGCGGCAGCATCCAGACCCGCTTCTAATTCTTGCTTGTTGCGCGCAATGCTGATCCCGACGGTCGATCCCTCCCGTGAGGGTTTGACCACCACCGGCAACCGCAGGCAGCGCCTGAGCAGATCATCGGGCGTTTCTCCCGGCTTGACATAATCGAATCCGGGAGTTTGTATCCCGTGATAAACAAGCAGTTGCTTGGTAACGATCTTATCCATAGCCATACTGGATGCCAGAACCCCGCTACCGCTGTAGGGGATCTGCATCACCTCGAGCAGGCCCTGTACGGTACCGTCTTCCCCGCCCTGACCGTGCAGGGCGACAAAGGCAACTTCAATCCCGGCATCATACAGTTGCTGCGGCAAATGGTGATCAGGGTCGATCAGTTGCGCCTGATAGCCACGCGCCGACAGCGCAGCCAACGCTGCCTGGCCGGTACGCAAGGAAACGTCACGTTCGACCGACCAGCCACCGGCTAACACCCCGATCTTCTTTTTCTGCATCTTTTCAGTAGTCCAACGTTTCATCATTTGGCCTCGGCGGCACGCAAATGATCCGCCACTAGATCACAGACCTGGTTGACATTGCCGGCGCCCAGGGAAATCACCATGTCACCGGGTTGCGCCAGTTCGACAACCCTCTTGGCAGCCCGATCAAGGGTTTCACAATAATCAACCGCCTTGTGGCCATGATCGACAATTCCAGCCACCAGCGCCTGACTGCTCGCCCCTTCACGCGGCTGCTCACCAGCGGCATAAACAGCGGTGACCAGCAATACATCGGCATCATAAAATGCCGTCAGAAAATCAGCGAACAAGGCCTCAGTACGGCTATATCGATGGGGCTGAAACACCGCGATCACACGTTTGCCCCAGCCATTTTTTGCCGCTGCCAGGGTAGCCTTGATCTCGGCTGGATGATGACCATAATCATCGATAATCATGATGTTGGAGATGTTGTGACGTATCTCAAAACGCCGCTGCAAACCACCAAAATGACGAAAGCCACCGGCCATAGCGCTGAAAGGTATTTCCAGTTCGTGGGCTACCGCCACCACCGCCAGGGCGTTCAGCACATTGTGACGACCGGGCATGGCAAAAGAGATCTGGCCCAGTTCCTGCCCCTGATAAAAGGCGACAAAGCTCGTCCGCCCCTGACGATGCTTGATATCCTGGGCATAAAAATCGGCCTGACTGTTGAACCCATAGGTTGAAAAGCGCTTCTTCACCTCGGGCAAAATAGCCTGGATGTTACGATCCTCCAGACACAGAATAGCGCGCCCGTAAAAGGGCACCTTATTGATAAAATCAACAAATATCTGCTTGATTTCGTCAATTCCGGAATAATAATCGAGATGATCAAGATCAATATTGGTCACCACAGCGATGGTCGGTGTCAGCAGCATGAAGGAACCATCCGACTCATCAGCTTCGGCAACCAGGAACTTGCCGCGCCCCAGCTTCGCATTGGAGCCAAAAGCATCAAGCTTGCCGCCGATAACCGCTGTCGGATCAATGCCGGCATGATGCAATACCACGGAGGTCATACTGGTGGTGGTTGTCTTACCATGGGTACCGGCAATGGCAATGCCGTACTTCATCCGCATCAACTCCGCCAGCATTTCAGCCCGCGGAATGACGGCGATATGGCGGCGATGCGCCTCGACTACTTCCGGGTTGTCCGCTTTAACTGCCGTTGAGGTCACCACCACATCGACCTCGATCAGATTCTCGGCACGATGACCGATAACAATTTCCCCGCCCAGGGTTGCCAGGCGGCGCGTTGTATCAGTATCGCGCAGATCCGATCCCGACACCCGGTACCCGAGGTTCAGCAGCAGTTCAGCAATACCGCTCATGCCAATGCCACCAATCCCGACAAAATGAATCTTGCGGATTCGTCCGTACATCAGTGCACCTCCGCTGGCGATAAAAGGGCTACAAGACTGCGGCATTCGGCCAGAATCTTGGCAGCAGCAT
Organism: Pelovirga sp.; assembly: GCF_059864205.1. NCBI lineage: Bacteria > Pseudomonadati > Thermodesulfobacteriota > Desulfuromonadia > Geobacterales > Geobacteraceae > Pelovirga > Pelovirga sp. The sequence goes on along the minus strand of NZ_JCBCBS010000067.1, from coordinate 15,083 downwards.
CGGGACGGGCCAGAGAACGCCCGCGCATGGCCATGAGTTGCAACTGTTCGCGATCAGCAAGCAGAATACGCAGCTCGGTGGCCAATCGCAGCGCGGTCAGATCATGCTGCTGCAGCACCACCGCCGCTCCAGCCTGCTCCAGGGCTTGAGCATTGGCATTCTGGTGGTCGCCGGCGGCGTGGGGGAAAGGGATCAGGATCGCCGGGCGCCCACAAACCGTCAACTCCGCCAAGGTTGTCGCACCGGCACGACAGATAACCAGCGCTGATTGAGCATAGGCAGTTGCCATATCATCAATAAAAGGAACAATCGTCGCTGACGGGTAATTAACGGCGGCGTAGGCTTTACTTACCATGACAAAATCATCGTCACCGGTCTGGTGAAGAATCTGCGGTGGCTGCGACCAACGCAGCAACTCGGGCAGACAGGTGACCAGCGCTTCATTGATGGCGCGCGCACCGCGACTGCCACCAAAGACCAGTACCTGTCCCGGCACTGGTAGTTCTTCTGCTATTTCAGCAAATCCCTGACGTAAGGGATTACCGGTCAATGTTGTCTTGTCGCGCGGAAAGCACCCCAAAGTATCGGCATAGGAGACACAGATCCGCGCGGCACCCCTGACCAATAACTTGTTGCTTAAACCCGGAATCGCATTCTGTTCATGGATCAGATAGGGAATATGCAGAATTTTTGCTGCCAGTAACACCGGTACCGACGCATAGCCACCAAAACCCACCACCAGATCGGGCCTGAATCTGCGCAGTATCCTCTGAGCCTGAATCAGACTGCGGGTTAATTTGGGTAGCAGTTCCAGCTTACCGCGCAAACCACGACCAACCACCCCCACCATGTCAACCAACTCTAGTGGTAACTGTAATTGTGGCAACATGCGGTACTCGATGCCACGCCTGGTTCCGACAAACAGAATCTGCGCCCCCGGCACCTCTTTCAGCACCAGTTGCCCCAATGCCACTGCCGGGAAAAGATGCCCGCCGGTGCCGCCACCGGCCAACAGCACTCTCATGACGGCCTCTGCTGACGACCGGAGATGTTCAGCAGGATCCCCACCGCCAATAGATTGGTGACCAGGCTGGTGCCGCCGTAGGAAATAAACGGTAAGGTCAAGCCTTTAGTCGGTAATAAACCCATACATACTGCCATATTGACAAAAGCCCCGAGACCTATCAGTAGGCTTAATCCAAAAGCCAGATTTCTGCCAAAAGGTTCCTGACATTGCAAGGCAATACGGATACCACTGAGCACCAGCAATAAAAACAGGGCGGCAACCACCAGGACACCGATCATCCCTAATTCTTCCCCGATCACCGAAAAGATAAAATCGGTATGCGCCTCAGGCAGATAAAACAACTTTTGCTGCCCCACGCCGAGCCCTTCTCCGGCTATCCCACCTTTACCAAAGGCGACCAGGCTCTGAATAATCTGAAAGCCGCTGTCGTACGGATCGGTCCATGGATCAAGAAACGCCATGATCCGCCGCCGCCGATAGTCGGAGGTCATCACCAGGTAATAGAGCACCGGCAACGACATGAGAATCGTCGGCAGAATATACAACCAACGGACGCCGGCAACGATGAGCATCACCAGCGCCACCCCGGCAACGATCATCGCACTACCCAGATCAGGCTGTTGAAGCAATAAAAACAGCAACACCCCGAGAACGATCATGTAAGGCAGATAGCCTTTGGTCAGGGATCTGACCTTTTCCTTTTTGCGCGTCAGGGAATGGGCAAGGTAGAGCACCAGGGTCAGTTTGACCAACTCTGCCGGCTGCAAGGTCACACCCGGCAAACGTAGCCAGCGCGCTGCGCCACCGACCTTGACACCGATACCGGGAACCAGCAGCAGGGCGAGCAGCCCAATACTGACGAGCAGACTGATAACCGCCAGCTTACGCCAGTTTTCATAGTTGAAACAGGTCGCCAGACACAGCACGACGAAGCCGACCAGAGTATAGACCGCCTGACGTTTAAGAAAATAAAAACCGTCCCCGAATCGTTCAGTCGCCATGATTGCTGACGACGAATAAACCATGACAACGCCGATACAGGTCAGCGCCACGGTCATCAGCAACATGCTCGTATCAATATGGCGCTGCAGAGTCATCGGCTCACTCCTGTAACAGGGAGAGCCTGAACCAGCTCGGCAAAAACAGCACCACGCTGTTCATAGTTGGCAAACATATCGAAACTCGAACAGGCTGGCGACAACAACACAGTGCCACCGCTAGTGGTTAATCGACGAGCGGTGGCAACAGCCTCGGACATACTGTCGACATGGTAAATATTGCAACAGCCCGCCAGGTCAGTACTCATTTTCTGCTGCGCCTCACCGATCAGAATCAGCTGCTTGACCTTTTCTTCAAGCAATGGGCGCAAAGGTGAATAATCCCCTCCCTTGTCTTTACCACCGGCAATCAGGGTCACCGGATAATCAAGCCCGGCCAGACTTTTAAGGACACTGCCAACATTGGTGCCTTTGGAATCGTTGTACCATTCTACTCCTGCCAGGGTGCGGACCAACTGCATTCGATGGGGTAATCCGGTGAAGTTGCAAATCGCCGGCCAGGCCAGCGTACCGGGACAACCGTACAGCAACGCCGCAGTCAAAGCCGCCATGGCATTTTCGATATTATGCTCGCCGGAGAGTCGCAACGCTGTCAGGTCAAAATCCTGCTCCATACCCTGCCAGCTCCAACGCAACTGCCGGCCATGGCGAACCATACCGGCAACCTGCTTGCCGGCAGCAGAAAACCACACCTTGGTCGCCTGAATATCACTACAGAGCTCGGCAACTGCAGGATCATCGGCATTCAAGACAGCCAGATCAGTTGCCGTCATATTGACAAAGATATTGCGCTTGGCAGCATAGTAGCTGTGCAAATCAGGATAACGATCGAGATGATCAGCGCTTAAGTTGAGTAACAGGGCAATGTGAGGGTGAAAGCTGTTGATCGCTTCGAGTTGAAACGACGAAAGCTCAACCACCGCCACCTCATACCGGTGCAGGGCAGCATCAACAAAGGGCGTACCCAAATTACCACCGACAAAAGCGTCTTTGCCCCAGACCCGCATCACCTCCCCGATCAAACTGGTGGTGGTCGATTTGCCATTGGTGCCGGTCACGGCGATGATTGGTGCGATAATCTCACGAGCAGCAATCTCTACCTCTCCCCATACCGGCACCCCGCGTTTTTTCGCTTGCTGCAGCGCCACATTGGTCAACGGCACGCCGGGGCTGACAGCAATCAGATCGGCGTTGTTAAAAAGATCGGGATCATGCCCACCCAGATCATAATGAACCGTCACTCCGGTTAACGCCGGCAGGCCACCCAACTGTTCGAGGGTCCGTTGATCGGAGAGTACGACATCGGCACCACGAGCGACAAAAAAGCGCACCAGTGCCTGACCACTCAGGCCGGCGCCGACGACAATCACTCGCTGTTGCTGATAGTTTGTTTTCATCGTAATTTCAGTGTTGATAAGGCAATCAATGCCAGAATAATACTGATAATCCAGAAGCGCACAATGATCTTGGGCTCCGGCCAGCCTTTCAGTTCAAAATGATGATGGATCGGTGCCATGCGGAAGACACGTCGGCCCCAGTAACGAAACGACACCACCTGAACGATGACCGAAAGCGCTTCAATGACAAAAATCCCGCCGACAATCACCAGCACAAATTCGTTTTTGGTGATGACCGCGATGGTTCCCAGAGCTCCCCCCAGAGACAAACTGCCAACGTCCCCCATAAACACCTGTGCGGGGTAGGTGTTGAACCACAGAAAACCCAACCCTGCTCCGACCATGGCACCGCACAGAACCGACAATTCGCCAGCGCCTGGAATGCTGGTAATCTGTAGGTACCCGGCAAGATTAACGTGACCGGCGACATAAGCCAGCAGTAGAAACGTGCTGGCGGCAATAATCATCGGACCAATGGCCAACCCGTCGAGACCATCGGTCAGATTGACAGCATTGCTGGCACCAACCATCACCAGCATGGCAAAGGGGATGTAAAAAACCCCCAGATCAGGACTGATGTTCTTGAAAAACGGCACACTCAAGTGGGTTTCCACCATTCCGCTGAAGTAGAGCAACAACGCCGCCACTGCCGCGATCAGCAGCTGCCAGAACATCTTTTGCCGTGCCGAAATACCGTCACTGTTTTTGCGCACCACCTTCAGATAATCATCAACAAAACCGATGGCGCCGTAACCGCCTGTTACCAGCAGACAGACCCAGATATACAGGTTAGTCAGATCGGCCCATAACAGCGTTGGCAGAATGATGGCGACCAGGATCAGGGCGCCACCCATTGTCGGTGTCCCCTCCTTGACAAAATGTGACTCCGGGCCAACTTTGCGGATTGATTGCCCGACCTGCATGCGCTGCAAGGTAGCAATAAGCCAGGGACCGAGCATAAAAGAGATCATTAACGCGGTAATAGTTGCGTAAATGGTCCTGAAGGTGATGTAACGGAACACATAGAGGGCTGAGAATTCCGTATGCAATGGATAAAGCAGGTGATAAAGCATCTGTCAACCCTTCCGCTGCGCGGAATCCGGCACCGCTGATTTAAGTTCCTGCACCAGACGATCGAGCTGCACACCACGTGACCCCTTGACCAGCAACCGGTCACCAATACGGTGGCAAATTTTCATCAGCTCGATAGCAGCGTCTACATGGGCAACCTTATGGATCTGCGTTTTGCTCATTCCTCCCTTAACGGCTCCCGCCTCCAGCTGCTCGCCATGCTGGCCGACTGCAATCAGCACATCGGCAACCTGCGCTACTCGTTCCCCCAGAGCCTGATGCAACACCTGAGCATCCTCTCCCAGTTCGAGCATATCACCGAGGATGGCGACTTTTCTGCCCTGCCCTTTAAGGGCGCTTAGCGCATCAAGCGCCGAACGAGCAGACAGGGGGTTTGAATTATAGCTATCGTCGAGCAGAAAGCCTCCGCCTGCCAGAGGGAAGAGATTCATCCGCCCCTGGACCGGAACGAACTCTTCCAGTCCACGCACAATGTGGTCTAACGTAACATCAAGCTCAAGAGCGGCGGCTGCTGCGGCAAGGGCATTATGCACGTTATGAACCCCCGGCACCGGCAACCGGACCGTACTGCGCTGTTCCATCGTCAACAGATCAAAACGGATGGAACCTGGCTCAACAACGATCTTTTCGCCACGAACATCAGCCGAGGGGTTCAGTCCGTAGGTTTTCTTTTTTACCCCATTTGCAACCGGCAGCCGGGCAACACGTTCATCATCGAGGTTAATGATTGCTGTTCCCCCTTTAAGGCCGGCATAAAGCTCTCCTTTAGCGCGCGAAACCCCATCAAGACCGTGCAGGGTTTCGAGGTGCGCTTCACCGACATTGGTGATCACTCCGATGGTCGGTTGGGCGATCTCGGTCAGTCGCTCAATCTCACCTAAAGCGCTGGTGCCCATTTCAACTACCGCCCACTGATGACTTTTTTCTATCCGCAACAGGGTCAGCGGCACGCCAATCAGATTATTGAAATTGCCGAAGGTTTTCAGCCCGGGGGCGACCTGCGTCAGAATGCCGGCAAGCATCTCTTTGGTGGTTGTCTTGCCCGCTGATCCGGTAATCGCAATTAAGGGTCCCTGCAGCTGAAAACGATGGGCAGCAGCAATGTCACCCAGAGCACGCAAAGTATCAGCTACGCGTACCACCGGCACAGTCAAGCCCTCCACTACATCTTCACTCAAGCAGGCCGCGGCGCCATTTTTGACCGCCTGGCTGAGGTAGTCATGGCCATCAAAACTCCCTCCCCGCAACGGAATAAACAAGGCTCCCGGCACCATGTTACGGCTATCGGTTGACACCCCGGTCAGGTCACAGTTCACCTTACGACCACAGAATTCCCCACCGACAATACGCACGATCCGTTCAAGATCAAACATGGCTTCCGCCTCCGCAGTTGCATGCCGCACCGGCTTGGCCGAACGCCCGTTGCAATTCTTCGCGGTCATCAAAATGAATCCTGGTTGTACCGAGAATCTGATAATCCTCATGCCCCTTGCCGGCAACCAGCAGCAGATCACCTTTGCCGGCTAAACGTGCGGCACAGTTGATTGCCGAGCGCCGCTCCGGAATCACGATGAAGCCATTGCTGGCGCTATTAAGCGCGGACGGGTCCAACTCGCAGCTGCCCGCTGCCAAGGCTCCGGCACGTATTTGTTGCAGAATGGCAAGAGGATCTTCGGTGCGCGGATTGTCAGAAGTGAAAATGGCCAGATCTGAATATTTAACTGCCGCTGCCGCCATCAACGGGCGTTTTCCCGGATCCCTGTCGCCACCACAACCAACGACTGTATAAAGGCGCCGATGCTCCAGGCCGGAAAGGGTTTTTAACACCTGCTCCAGCGCATCTCCGGTATGAGCGTAATCAACCAGCGCCAGCACGCCGCCATCGTTGTCAACACGCTCGAGCCGCCCGGGAACCTGGGGTGCAGCACTAATTCCAGCGGTGATTTGTTCATTGCTGATATGCAACTGCTGAGCAATAGCCACCGCAGCCAGCAAATTACTTAAATTAAAATCACCGATCATCGGGCTGTCGATCTGCACATCCCCGCGGCTGCCGCTAAAAACCCCATGAATCCCATCGCGACCGACCACAACCTGCCGCGGATAGAGGTTACAAGTGGGCTGTTGACCAAAGGTTAAAGCAGCAGGAATATCGGCAATCAGGCGCTGTCCATAGGGATCATCAGCATTGATTAACGCAACCCCGGCGCCAAGCAGATCAGTAAACAATCTGCTTTTGCTGGCAAAATAGTCCTCCAACCCGGCATGGTAGTCGAGATGATCCCGGGTCAGGTTGGAAAAAACCGCCACATCAAAAACAAGACCATCAACGCGGTGCTGTTCCAGGGCATGGGATGAAACCTCCATTATCAAAGCATCGGCACCGCGACGACGAAACTCCGCCAGCATCCACATCAATTCTATGGACTCCGGCGTTGTGTGGGTTGCCTCATAGCTGCATGTGCCAGCCAGACGATAAGCAATCGTTCCAAAGACTGCCGGATTATAGCCGGCAGTCCTGAGAATGGCTTCGACCAGATAGGTGGTCGTGGTTTTGCCGTTGGTTCCAGTGACACCAATCACCGGTATCCCCTTGCCGGGATAGCCATAGTAGTGCGCTGCAGCTTGCGCCATGGCGCGGCGAACATTAGCGACCTGAATAAAACAGCAATCAGTAGTCGGCGCCACTCCGACAAAAGAGCTGGCGACAACAGCACCAGCACCGGCGGCAATGGCCTGGGAAATATAGTTGCGCCCGTCGGTTTTGCTGCCCGGCAACGCGAAAAAAACAGCACCTTCGCCGACCTGTCGTGAATCATAGACCAGGGCCGAGATCGACCCCGCCGTCGACCCCTCAACCGCAATCGGATGGATAGCACCTATCAATTCACTCAACTGCATCAATGCATCCTCCGCAGGATTAACATCAGGCACCAAAACGCACCCAGGCTTTCTTGCCGTAAGGAATCAATTCACCGGCACGTGGATATTGCTCCACAGCTCGGCCACTGCCGGTCAATTTCAGATTCAGTCCCTGCTGTTCCATGGCCTGCAACACCTGGCGATAACTCATGCCCCTAAAATTTGGCATCACCAGACCGTCATCCGCATTTGCAGAAGACAGCAAAGGAGCCAGATCAGGCAGCGGCTTGTCATATACCGAAGCAACAGGCAGGGTGGCGACCTGGCTATGCGGCAGAATATTCAAATGATTTAGTGCCTGTACCGCCACCCGCGAAAAAACCGGAGCTGCAACCTGACCGCCGTAGACCATACCTTTGGGCTCATCGACAGTCACGGCAATCACCAGGGCCGGGCTTTCTGCCGGCACAAAACCAATAAAAGAAGCAATCCGCTTATCGATAGAATAACCTCCGGTTACCGCATCAACCTTCTGGGCGGTTCCGGTTTTTCCGGCTACCCGAAAACCAGGAACGGCCCCTCTGACCCCGGTACCACCAGGTTCGGTAACGGCAACCATCATCCGGCGCACCTGCGCTGCGGTCTTTTCTGAAATAACCCGATGACGTACTTCCGGTAAGCGCCGCTGTATTACCTGATGGTCAGCATCGGTAATAGTTTCTACCAGATAGGGTTCCATCAGTAGGCCACCGTTGGCGATAACGCCCATCGCCGCAGCCATCTGAATCGGCGTGACACTGATTCCCTGACCAAAAGAAATCGCCGCGAGGTCAATTTCGAACCAGCGCGATGAGGGGCGGATCAGCCCTGTAACCTCACCAGGAAAATCGACACCGGTTCTGGAGCCAAAACCAAAGGACTGCAGATAGCGGTAATAACGATCACGCTCAAGCTCTTTGCCGAGCTTGACAAAGCCGATATTACTGCTGAATTTCAGCATCTCCTCAAGGGTCAGATGGCCGAACTTGCGAGAATCACGAACAACACTGCCACCAACGGAATAACGACCCTGCTCGCAGTAAACAGTCTGTTCGGGGGTCATCAGCCCCTCTTCAAGAACGCCGGCGAGCAAAAAAGGCTTGAAGGTTGAGCCGGGCTCATAGACATCGCAAATGGCGCGGTTACGGCGCTGATCAGCGGCATAGCGGCCAGGCAGATTAGGATTAAAATAGGGCCAACTGGCCAACGCCAGGATCCGCCCACTGGCTGGTTCAAGCATGATCAGGGTGCCACCGATGGCGTCACTTTCACGTACCACCCGCGCCAGTTCCCTTTCCGCGATATACTGCAATGCACGATCCAGGGTAAGCTGCAGATTATGACCGCTTGCTCCCCCCTGGATTGGTGCTTCGGCGCTTGCCAGGCCGCGGCCGCGAGCATCCTTGGTCGATATCAGCAGCTCCGGTTCCCCCTGCAACCAACGATCGTATTCCAGTTCGATACCCTCTAGTCCGCGTGGATCAAGACCGGTAAAACCGACGACATGGGCACCAATCGCCGATTGTGGGTAATAGCGCTTGCGTTCGCTGACAAACGCCAAACCGGGAATTTTGAGCTGACGCACGGCATCGGCGACTTCTGGATCCATCATCCGCTGGAGCCAGACAAAACGCCGGCCATCAGCGGAGAGAGTTCTGACTAATTCGGATTGGGGAATTTTCAACAGTGACGCGAGTTTTTTCGCCGTGGCAGCCGGATCCTGAATCATCACCGGATCAGCGTAGAGGGAATCGACTTCAAGACTGAGGGCCAGAGGACTACCGTTACGATCAACAATGGTACCCCGGCGTGGGGCAAGTTTGATAACATGATGACGTTGCTGGTCCGCCCGAGCCTGTAACTCCGGAGCTTCAGCCACCTGCAACTGATAAGCACGCACAGCAATAACACAAAAAGCCAGAATGAACAGCACTCCAAAAATCCGGATGCGAATCTGTCCTGCCTCATGCGTCATCGTCGGCATTACTCCACGCGCACGATCTGGCCGGGAACTGGGTCACGCAGCCCCAGTTCACTCCTTGCCAATATTTCAATGCGCTCATCTCGCGATAAAAATGCAACCTCCAAAGAAAGTTCATTAACCTGCTGGGTTTGTACGCGCAAATCGCGCTCGAGCCGGGAAACCTCATACTCAAGACTGATGGCATGAATCCGGGTCCAGACAAACAACAAAGATAACAGCGACATCAGTACAATCACTACCAGCATAGGGCTTAAACGTGGACGGGTCAGAGCAAACCCACTAATTTTGATTTGTGTCTGAGAAATTGCTTGTGACATGACTAATCCCCTTGCTGAAGCCGTTGAACAGCACGCAAAATAGCGCTGCGCGAACGTTGGTTTATTTCAATTTCAGCAGCTGCTGCCTTGATCCCTTTGCGCGTCAGCAGAACGACGTCGGGCTGATGCCGGCACTGACATACCGGTAACCGCGGCGGGCAGATGCACCCCTGTGCCCGTGCACGAAACAGCTGCTTGACTATCCTGTCCTCCAGGGAATGAAAACTGATCACTACCAATCGGCCGCCCGGCTTAAGCAGATCAATTGCGGCATTAACCCCGCGCCTGACTTGACCAAGTTCGTCGTTGACATAAATCCGTAACGCCTGAAACACTCTGGTCGCTGGATGGATACGATCGGGACGGTGGCCACCGGGAACTGTGTCACGCACCAGTTCTGCCAATTGGGTAGTGGTGGTAATCGGTTCCTGTTGACGCCGAGCAACAATCCTGGCGGCAATCCGACGGCTGTAACGCTCTTCACCAAAGTCAAAGAACAGTTGGCGCAATGCCGCTTCCTCGAGTTGATTGACAACCTCGGCAGCGGTCATCCCGGCCTGTGGATTCATGCGCATATCCAGTGGGGCCTCATATCTGAACGAAAAGCCCCGTTCGGGTGTGTCGAGCTGATGAGAAGACACCCCCAAATCAAGGATTATCCCATCGAGGCCGGCGATCCCTAGCTGCTTTAGCAGCTCGGCAGCCTGGTCAAATTCAGCGTGGTGCAGGCTGACACGCTCACCGTAGGGTGCTAACACCTGTGCCGCGTTAGTTAGCGCGGCGGGATCGCGGTCAACGCCGATCAAACGACTGTCCGGTGCTTTGTCAAGAATCAATTGGGCATGTCCGGCACCACCCAGAGTGCCATCAAGAAAGACGCCACCTGGTTGTGGGTTAAGCCAATGAATAACCTCTTTTGGCAACACTGGTAGATGCGAATAAGAAGCGGCAAGCATCAGAAACCCAGGTCCGCCTGCCCCTGCGCATCGTCGCTCAGCAGCGCTTCCGACTCGGCGACGATCAGAGCATGGGCCTGCTGGCTCCAGATCTCAATTTTCTCGAACATGCCGATAACCACAGCCTCTTTATCGAGAGCGGCATGCTCACGCAATGCCTGGGGAATCTGAATGCGCCCCTGAGCGTTAAACTGACATTCGCGCGCCGGAGCGATCCGATTACGCAGATTTGCTTCACGCATCGGCCCCGGTGCCATGGCGAGAACCTTGGCACAGATCTCATCCCAGCGTTTGCGCGGATAGGCGACCAGACCATTTTTGTAACGTGTCACTACCAGGCCATCAGTGTCATAATCCTGACGCAGCTCATCACGAAACGGAGCCGGAACACTGACCCGTCCTTTGAGATCGATACTGACATTAAATTCGCCGGAGAATCTCACATGACACCTCTTGACACTTTTTGACACCAAGTTTGGAAAATATAGCGGTGGGCCCTGTAAGAGTCAAGGGAAAATCTGTAGACGGCTGTCTGGAGAGAAAAAGAAAAGTATTGCTAAGACAAGGACTTGGATTAACCCTGCAATGAAGGCCCGGGACACAAGGAGAAATGGCTAATTTCTATGAACTATTGGAGCATCAAGAGGGTTCCTGTGGGGGAGGCGCAAGAAGGATTTCAATCTCTTCTATTCTTCTTTCTTCCATCCGCTTGACGCGAAAGCGGATCGGCCCCTCATCAAAGACATCCCCTTCGGCGGGAATTTTACCGCTGAGCTGAAAAATATGACCGGCCAGCGTAGTAACCTGTTCTTCGGGGAGTTCGAGACCCAGACGCTTGTTGACTTCACGCAGGGGCATGGCCGCGTCGATCAGATAATGACCAGTCCCCAACTCTTTAAACTCGACTTCGGCAATGTCATATTCATCGTTGATATCACCCACGACCTCTTCAACCACATCCTCGAGGGTAACGATGCCTTCCATACCACCATACTCATCGACAACGATGGCTAAGTGTTCGCGCATTTTCAAAAAATTCTGCAACAGCACACCGATCCGTTTTGATTCAGGAACATAGTAAGGCTTGCGGCTGGCGCTCTCAAAAGAGAAATCTGCCGGGCGCTGGATATAGGCCAGGACGTTTTTTGAATGCAGCACCCCAACGATATTGTCGAGATTCTCGCGATACACGGGAAAGCGGGAATGGCGCGCCTGCCGTACCATATCAAGAACCTCTTCAAAGGATGCCGTCACATCAATACCAACCACCTCGGTGCGCGGAATCATGACATCGCGCACCCGGGTTGCGGATAACTCAAAAATTCCGTGCAGCATCCGCCGCTGCTCGGCGGCAACAACCCCCGACTCTTCACCGGCCTCGATCAATGCCTTGATGCCATCCTCTGACACATGGAGCCCTTCAGCCTGATGCTTGCGCAAAAAACTGGTTAGCACCCTGGACAGACCCGCGACCACACGAATAACCGGTGTCATCACAAACAAAAAACCCCGCATCGGCCGCAACACAATCAGAGAAAATCGCTCCGGGTACTGTGCCGCCAGGGTTTTTGGACAGACCTCAGCAAAAATCAGCAGAATCGGCGTCAGGATCAGGATGGTCAACCATTCCCCCTGTTCACCAAAGAGCCCGACAAACAACCCGGCAGCAATAACCGACGAAGCAATATTCACCAGGTTATTGCCAACCAGCACACCGCTCAAGGTGCGATCAGGGTTATCGACGAGCTCAGCCAATTTGTCGGCTCCCGGATGCTGCTTTTGCTGCAGCAACCGCAGACGTAAGCGATCGAGGGAGGTAAAGGCGGTTTCGGAACCGGAAAAGAAACCGGAAAGCAGCAACAGAAAAAATAGCGCCAAAATGCGCCAGGATGTTTCATCCATTGAAAGGTATCCTCAGTTTTTGCATTGTATCGTTACCCTGTTCTTTACAACAGCAGAAACTCTTGCATTAGTTCAATTGAATCCGCATGATATGGATGAAATAACAACATCCGGGGACTATTTACAAGGATAAAATCATGACATCCGCTGTTACCGACCAGATTCGCGAACACCATCAGCAACTGTGTGAACAACTGCACTTTCACAATTACCGCTACCACACTCTAGATGCTCCGAAAATCAGTGATGCCGAATACGACCAGCTGATGCAACGGCTGCTGCAACTGGAAAGAGAATACCCGGCACTTATTACCCCGACATCACCATCTCAGCGTGTCGGTAGTGCCCCCTTGGACAAATTTGCTCCGGCCATTCACGGCGAACCCATGTTATCGCTGGAAAATGCCTTTAACCGTGACGATCTGATCGCTTTTGATGCGCGGATTAAACGCTTTTTAGCCACCTCGGCAGACATCGAATACCTGTGTGAACCAAAACTGGATGGGGTGGCTGTCGCTCTGACCTACGAAAACGGCGTATTGGTCCGGGCCGCAACCCGAGGCGACGGCACGACCGGCGAAGACATCACGCAGAATGTCCGCACCATCAGAAGCGTTCCCTTGCAACTGCAGAATGATTTTCCTGAACTGGTCGAGGTGCGGGGTGAAATCTATATCGATCTTGCTGACTTTCGCCAGCTCAATCAGCAGCGCCGTGACGCCGGCAAAGCACCCTTTGCTAACCCCCGCAATCTGGCTGCCGGCAGCCTGCGCCAACTTGACCCGCGCCTGACTGCGACACGACCGTTAAAAATCAGTTGCTACGGCATCGGCAAGCTCGTCGGCCAACCTCCATCAACTCAACAACAGCTGCTGGATGATCTGACACGCTGGGGACTGCAGGTCCTTCTCACAGAAACCCGCCGTGCCGCAAATATCAGCGCAGTGATCAATTGCTACCAGCAATTGCAGGAACGCCGTGAACTGCTTGTGTATGAAATCGACGGCATGGTGGTCAAAGTCAATCACCGCGACCTGCAAGCGGAACTCGGCATAAAAAGTCGTACCCCACGCTGGGCCATCGCCTGCAAGTTCCCCCCCCGCCAGGCCGAGACCGTCCTTGAATCAGTGCGGCTACAGGTTGGTCGTACCGGCGCAGTCACCCCCGTTGCCAATCTTATCCCGGTCAATGTCGGTGGCGTTAACGTTTCCAGTGCCAGCCTGCACAACTGGGACGAAATTGAGCGCCTCGATGTCCATATTGGCGATGCGGTTATTGTTGAACGGGCCGGGGATGTTATTCCGGCGGTCGTGCGGGTGATCAAAGAAAAACGCACAGGTACTGAGCAGATTATTCCACGACCAACCCATTGCCCGGCCTGCAATTCCCCCCTGGTTCAGGAAGATGACGAAGTGGTACCACGCTGTCAGGGCATCGATTGTCCGGCGCGACTGAAAGAATCGCTCAAGCACTTCTGCTCGCGTGGCGGCATGGATATCCAGGGAATGGGGGATCGCTATGTTGACCAGCTGCTGCAGCTGCAACCGGTCACCAGCATTGCCGACCTGTATCGCCTGAAAAAAGAAGATCTTTTTCAGTTTGAACGCATGGGGGACAAGCTCGCTGACAATCTGCTGGCAGCAATTGAGAATAGCAAGAACCGGCCTTTAACCAATCTGATCCACGCTCTGGGCATTCGCCATGTCGGCAGCCACACGGCACGTCTGTTGGCGCAACAGTTCGGCAGCCTCGACAAGCTCGCCGGCGCTGACTACGACACCCTGATCGCTATCCACGAAATCGGCCCCCAGGTTGCCGGCAGCATTGTCAACTTTTTTGCCGCCGAAAAAAACCGTGCCTTGCTCGCTGATTTAACTGAACTGGGCATCGCTCCACCCGCCGAAAATTGCCAACCGACCGGAAAACTCCTGGAAGGAAAAACCATCGTCCTTACCGGCAGTCTGGAACGTTTCACTCGCAAAGAAGGGGAAGACCTGGTTATGCAACAGGGGGGGCGCGCCAGCGGCTCGGTCAGCATCAAGACCGACTACGTCATTGCCGGACCCGGTGCCGGAAGCAAGCTGGACAAGGCCAGGAGTTTAGGGGTCACCGTCCTGACCGAGGATGAATTTCTTGAGCTGATAACAGCGGGAGAAAACCCATGACCATTGTCAGCGCAAAGGTACGGATCAGCGGGCGGGTGCAGGGGGTCTGGTTTCGTCAGAGCACCAGGGAAAAAGCTGCCGAACTGGGCGTCACCGGTTGGTGTCGTAACTGTCCCGACGGCAGCGTCGAAGCGGTTTTTCAAGGGGAAAAGCAAGCTGTTCAGAGGGTCATTGACTGGTGCCGTGAGGGGCCGAAGATGGCGCGGGTTGACCATGTCGATATTGAATGGCTTGCTTCTGGTGGTGAATTGAACACCTTTGAGGTTCGTGCATAAATCGCTGAG
>NZ_JCBCBS010000228.1:0-6534 GCF_059864205.1 Pelovirga sp. | reverse complement strand
AAGCTGTTTGCTGAGATCGAAGCCATGACCGACGGCAAAGAGTTGTTCGAGACATTGCAGCAAGCCTTGGCGAAGGACGATGCTAAGATGCTGGCGCAGGCAGTCAATAAAGTTGTATCGCTGCCGCAACGGATCAAAGGTACAGCTGACCTGGTCAACGCCTACAGGACATTGATCATGTTGGAGCGTGAAGCCTTCGGGATTAACGACGACGCTGGATCCTCCGAAGACGCCCTGGCCAATCTCATCAAGAAGGTGCAGGGTCGGAGAGTGGATCTCGTGCAGGTAGCAAGGGGTAGGGGCTATGGCGTTGATTAAACCTGACGATCATTATAGCGTCAGATTCGTCATCTCGTCGCTGGTCAGGATGCTCTCTAACTCCTTTCACTGTTGCATTTATCTATGAACCCATTTATTTTGCTGCATAGTGTAGTTGTGCCGCGCTACTGATTTACCGATTTAATTTAAGTCATGACATTTTTCACTTAATGGGTGAGCGGTAGCGAATAGCTCTCCATGAAACCCTTCTTCAATGTAAGCTCCGAGAAATCCTGTGCGGTATTTGATATAAAGAAAACGGTTCAAAGAAGCGCATAGGGATAGTTTTAGGGATGCAAAATAATTGATAATTTTTAAAGTATAACAAATCTAGGTGCTTAGGATTATAATTCGATTCTCGTCCCGGCACCATGATAAAAAAAGGGAAATCAGCTAGTTAAGAGCCGGTTTCCCTTTTTTATTATTGTCCTGAAATTCCTTGATTTAGGTCCTGTGCATCATTTGTGCATCAACGATTTGCTCTTGCTGTTCAACTTTGGGACGGCGGCTTAACTACGGTCAGCAGCATCTTGAAGGGTTTTAGCGCATCAACCGCGTGGGGGATATTTGCCGGCATGATGATCATCTGGCCACTGCCGACGTTATACTTTTCGCTGCCGATGGTGATTTGCGCTTCGCCATCAAGGATCTGAATCATGGCATCTCCGGTCGAGGCGTGACTGCTGATCCCTTCGCCGGCGGCGAAGGCGAACAAGGTCAGGGTGAGGTAGTCATTCTGTGCCAGGGTGCGACTGACAACCTTCTGCTCGGCATATTCAATCAGGTCGTTGGTAGTGTGGATTACGCTTTTTGCTACATTTTTGATCATTTCATGGGTTGTCATGGGGATCTCCTGTGGCTGATAAGGGGTTGATGGTGTTTTTTCTGTTATCCAAACTAGCGCATTGTCTCTTGAAAAACCTTGATTCGGATCAATAATGGACTTCTATCGTCATTTTCTGACTGGGTGCCCGCGCATCTTGAGATGATGATCAGCGGTACCGATCCCCTTAGTGCCTCCCTGGTGCTCTATCTGCCACACTCATCCGATATCTTATCCGAAACTTGCCTTGCCGGTGAAAATTCGCTACAAATCTATTTTATTCTCCTGCCTGCAGGGGTGTCGCTGTTTGCGCCTTCTGTGTCGATCGGATTGCTATGAAAATATATGCCAGCGAGTTTGCTTTTTTTCTGCGTGGTCAGGCGCGAAAAAACCTTAAACTACTTGTTCTTTATTGCTTTTTTCTGTTTTTGATGGTGATGACCTACGCCGCGCTCTTTACGGTGCTGATGGAGTATCTTGAGGGTCGTCACTATTCGTTTTTTACCGGCATTTATTGGACGATCGTCACCATGAGTACGCTGGGCTATGGTGACTATGTTTTCAGTACCGATGCCGGTCACATTTTTTCTGCTCTGGTGACATTTTCCGGCGTCATTTTCATGCTGATTCTGTTGCCTTTCGGCATGGTCAGTCTGTTTCTCGCGCCGTGGATTGAACAGCGTCTGCGTTATCGCCCGAAATCACAGTTGAACGCTGATTACAACGGGCATGTGATCATTTTTGGTTATGACAGCATTACCCGCGCCCTGACCCGCAAGTTGATTGCCCACCATACCCCTTATGTGATCGTGACAGCGAACCAGGATGAGGCGATCCTGCTTGAAGAGGAGGGTCTGCATGTGGTGGTGGGCAGCCCGACCAACGTGACATTTTTAAAAAACATTCAGGTTGCCAAAGCGCGCCATGTTGTTGCCAATCTGAGTGACCCGCTCAATACCAATATCTGCCTGACGATTCGCTCCTTTTGCGAGACGCCGATCGCAACCATGATTGACGAGCCTGAGCGTAGTGAGTTGCTGCGTTCAGCCGGTGCCAACCGGGTAATTCCGCTCAAGCGCATTCTGGGAAGCTACCTTGCCTCGCGTGCTACTACCCTGGGGGCGACGGCGCATATCCTTGATGCTTTCGGTAAGCTATTGATTGCCGAAATGCCGGTTAAATCAACCCCCTTTGTTGGCCAGACCCTGGCGGAAGCAAGAATCCGCCAGCTGACCGGTCTGGCGGTTATCGGGTTGTGGGAGCGCGGGACCTTTACCGTCCCCGAAGCGGGCAGTGTCCTCAATCCCCTTGCTTTAATGGTGTTTGCCGGCACCCGTGAGCAACTGCATGCTCTCGAAGAAATCGCTGGTGACAAGGATCAGACCGACCTGGTGATGGTTCTCGGCCATGGCCGTATCGGTTGCAATGCCGCCAGGTTTCTGGAGCGACGCTCCATCCCCTTTGTGATCATCGATCGCACTAATAACCTGGATTGTATGGATCATATAACTGTTATCGGTGATGCGACCAATCGTCATTTGTTGCTGGAATCAGGCATTAAAGATGCCAAAGGGTTGATTGTGACCACCAATGACGATGACACCAATATTTTCCTGACCCTGGCCAGTCGCCGTCAGCGCCCCCATATGCGTATTGTTGCGCGCTCCAATCAGGAGGAAAATGTCGATCAGTTGTATGCGGCCGGGGCCGATTTTGTTATTTCCAATGCCTCGGTTGGCGCCAATATTCTCAATAATGTTCTCGAGGGGAAGGAAACCATCTTCCTGACCGAAGGGATCGACGTCTTTCGCGCACCCTTGCCGCCGGCGCTGGCGGGTTTGAGTATTGCCGAATCCCTGATTCGCCCCAAAACCGGTTGCTCGATTGTTGCCCTGGAGTTGCCCGATTCAACTGATCCGATTGTTTCGCCGCCACCGGAAACCATATTGACAGAAGGAATGGGACTGATATTGATCGGCAGCCCCGAGGATGAAGAAAACTTTGGTCGTAAATTCAGAAATGGCCCCTGATATTTTTTGTCTTTTCTGCGTTTTTATCAGGATTGGTGTTACAATTGAGCGATAAATTCATTTTTAACGGAGGTTGTATGACAGGGGTAGATCAGCATGAATGTAAAGATCCCAGTTCGCACTGGATGCATATCTGCCAGTTGCGTCGTGAAGGGCGGCATGATGATGCCAACGCCCTGATGTCCGACCCTGGACACACTTGCCTTAATTGTAATGCGGTGGCCCGCTACGCCAAAAATCTCTGTAATCCCAGTTCGTTCTCGCGCGTTTAAGGGGCGGCGCACTTGTCGTTTTTTATGTAAATAATCTTGGGAGGGGTGCGCCTGGATGGTCATTCCATCTGGAGGAAGATATGAAGTTGGTGGTCAAGTTAATCGGGTTGCTGTTGGTGCTGGTGCTGGTTGCCGGGGCAGTGGTCATTTTTTACAGTGGCACCCTGGTACAAAAAGGAATCGAGAAGGGCGGTGAAGCGGCCCTTGGCGTTGCCACCCGGGTTGGCAATGTCGATATTTCCTTGATGGGGGGAGAAGCGACCATGAGCCAACTAACGATTGCCAATCCACCTGGGTTTTCGGCGCGCCAGTTTCTTGAACTGGGTCACGCCAATATGGCGGTGTCCCTTCATTCTCTGCTCAGTGACACCGTGACGATTCCGCAACTAGCAATCAGCGGCATCCGTGTCAATCTCGAGCAAAAGGGGAACAAAAATAATGTCAACCCGCTGTTGGAGCGAGCTCGCACCCTGGCTGGGGAAGGGCGCAAGACTGCCGATGCGCCGGCATCAATGCCGAAGGAGGACGGCAAGAAATTCATTGTTTCCCACTTTTCCCTTGACGATGTGCAGGTTAACGCCAACCTTGACGCCTTCGGTCAGAGCACCTCGGTCAACCTGGTGTTGCCAAAAATTGAATTGCGCAATCTCGGTGACGCGCAGGGTGGACTAACCATGGCGGAACTGATTGAGCAGGTGGTGCAGGTGATTCTGGAAACTGCGCAAAAGAGTTCAGGCCAACTGTCACCTGCTCTGGCGCGGCTACTCTCTGGTGAACTCAGTGATCTGCAATCTTTGCAGTCAGGGGTGATTGACCGGGCACGACAGGAAGTGGACAGGTTGGCTGGCGAACTCGAAAAAAAATTGCCGATTGATGTGCTCGAAGCGGAAAAGCAGTTGATTGAAGAAAAAGCGAGCGATCTGCTCAGAGGGCTCGGCGGTCGCCTGGGAGGAAATTAAGAGGCAGTCGCAAGATGGTTGTTTTTCCCGTCGCAATACAGAGTGCCAGCAACGGCTATGTCTTGCCCAACACAAGGAGAATGGAAATGAAACAGGTATTATGTCTGGTTTTTGTCGCTGTCTTTATGGTTGCTTGTAGCAGTGATTCAACTGACCCGGCACCGCAACCCTCAGCGCCGGCACCAGCAGTAAAACCTGCTGAAGAAGCAGTGCAACGGGCGACAGAGACTGCTCAGCAGGTTGTCGAAAAAGGCCAGGAGCTCAAAGATGAGGCAGGGAAGTACGTTGAAAAAACATCAGAGACCGTTGCTGCCAAAGCGCAAGAATTAGAGGTTGGTGCTGAGAAACTGGTTCAGCAGGGCAGTGATCGTCTAGCCGCTCTGGTTCCTTCTGCCGCTACCTTCGATCAAGGCAGTTCTATCTATCAGCAAAACTGTCGCAGTTGCCATGATTCCGGCATGATGGGTGCGCCGAAAATTGGCCATGCCCGCTACCGCGCGGATATCGATGTGCTGGTAGAAAACAGCATCAATGGGGTTGGGCGGATGCCGGCACGAGGAGGCAATCGCAACTTAACTGATGACCAACTTCGCGCTGTAGTTGAATATATGGTCGAGAAGAGTAAGTAAGCGAACAAAAGCATTTATGCGTTGCTTAGCACCAAAGCTCATCTGTCATCATCGGATGAGCTTTGGTTTTTTTGATCTGTCCGTAGCCGTATCGCCGTAGGTGAGGCAAGTGAATCAGGGAGCTAGACGATGAATATCCGCAAGAAGTTTTTTGATTTTGACTATCCGGAAGTTCTTGATATCAAAACCCGTGAATTGATCCGCGTGGCTTGTGCTATTGCGGTGCAATGTCCTGACTGACTGAAAAAACACTTCGCGGTCGCGAAGGAGCATGGGGCTACTGAGGATGAACTGCTTGAGAGTATGGCCTACGGCATGATGGCGCCGGGTGGCCGGGCCAAAAACTTTGCCAAATCGATGTTTGAGGATCTGGATCTGAAATAAATAACCTGGTCCGCCGAAAGCAGCGGGCTATTGGAATACGGAATTTAAAATACAGTATGCCGAAGACAATCCAGGCTATCGTCTTATCGACAATTCATTCTGCATTCTGACTTCTGTATTTCTTCAGGTTATTGGCGCGGCGGATAAATCGTCTGTCATCCTCAAGTGTTTTTGTCAGAGATCCATGCGCTTAGATGTTAACAATACACTGGATTTTTGCTTGCGCGGGAATGACGTTCTATTGATTGTTTAACCACCGACGCAATAACGCACTAAACAACAGCAGGGGGTAAGACCCTGTTTTTGATTGAAAATCGGCATATGAGCGAGCAACGTAAAAATTATATGACCCCTGGTTGTGCTGAACGATTGCGCGGGGAATTGAAGCAGCTGTTGTATCAGCAGCGACCGCAGATGGTCGAAACCGTGGCGTGGGCTGCTTCCAATGGTGATCGCTCGGAAAACGCAGATTATCATTACGGAAAAAAACGTCTGCGGGAAATTGATCGGCGTATCCGCTTTATCACCGGTCAACTTGACAGTGCGATTATCGTCGACCCGCTGCAACAGGCAACAGTTGCCGGCGATCGCGTTCTGTTCGGAGCAACCGTCACGCTAGAAAATGGCGCCGGCGTGCGGCGGATTCTGGCGCTGGTCGGTGGTGATGAGATCGACGCTACCCGTGGCCGCATCAGCTGGTTTTCGCCTATCGGCAAGGCGCTTCTAGGTGCCCGCGAGGGGGACGCAGTGACAGTACAGACGCCGGGTGGTCGTGAGGAGCTGGATATCATCCTGGTGGAGTATCGCCAGCTTGATTAATATTCGACAAAAAGTGATCTGATTAGTACTGATCTTCCGCTGTGTTTAACGACAATGCACGTCATACCCGTGAGGGCGGGTATCCAGGGGGGCTGCTCAGATTTCTGGACTTCCGCTTTCGCGGGAGTGACGACTTTTCAGAGGAGAGCGGAAGATTGATGCTAATCAGGAAAAGTGATGGTTCATGGCAGGATCATTAAAATGACACAGACAAAAAAGACAGCAATCCGCCTGGTTTTTTATCAGCGCAATTATTTGGCCGACAAGTGGCGGCAGATGGTCAACCAGGCAGAGCTTGAC
>NZ_JCBCBS010000217.1:0-74010 GCF_059864205.1 Pelovirga sp. | reverse complement strand
GCCGGAGGCGCTGGAGTCTGCGTTGAAGGCTTTTGCGCCGGATCTGGTCGGGTTCACCGCCGTGACTTGTGAGGCGCAGACAGTGCTCAAGCTGGCGACCACAGTCAAAGAGTTGTCAGCGGCAAGGGTGGTGGTGGGTGGTGTTCATGCTCCCTGCGAACTGTGCTCTTCGCTGTTGGCAGAGTCATGCACGCTCACTGCGGCTACAAGATTGAAAATCATTTTGTCAGACACTGAACGAGAAATTATTAGAAAAAAACAGGAAAGATCTCAAATCTTTATTTACAAGTAATTCAATTTTCCAATCTTACCAACAATATATGACTGTTATTCCAGATCTCTCTCTTGATAATTTTTCATAGATTAATTGCAGTGCTATTTCTTTGTTGAACTGGTATTGGAGTTTTGTTTTCAATAACCTCTTCCAACTGGAACTTTTAATGATGTAGTTAAATCCTCCATCTGTCTGAAACTTTATTTTATCATTTCCGAATACAGCACCAATTAATGGACCAGCTCTTAAATGATGTTTCTGAGTATGTAACGATAAATTTATAAACCCGTAAACAATGCCAAAACTAGACGGTTTGTTTACAAAACCAATTCCCCCATCCAGCACACCATCATAATTTCGTGATGAAATTCTGTCTACACCAGCTCTAAATCGCCAAGAAAATGGGCGTTCATTTTCATTTTTAATAAAAATTGTTTTAAAATCCCTGACACGAAGTAAATCAAACGAGTCTATAAACAATTTATTTGATTCATCCTTTACTCCTAGATTGAGGTTTAGCGCAACAAGTTCGTTGAATTCTAATGCATTTAAACCGACGGATTCTTTGCGGTAAACAGAAAGACCAAATGTGTAAAAAAGCTTTTTTCTGTCAGCTTTTAACACCCCAAAACTGAATGCTGACGGTGGAGAAATTTGGAGGGGCGAAGGAATTTCTTTAATGTTTGGATGCTCATATTGTTGGACTGGTAGTTGAAGCCTTTTAAGAAGTATTCTATTTTTGAATTCTATTAATTTATAGTTTGAGGCAGATTCTTCTTTTGAAATCAATATGTAATAACGATAGGACAGGAGAGCATTTAATATTCGAATCTGACTTTCTGTATTCAATTTATCGAGCGAAGAGAAACTATTACCGAGATCTTTTCTGACATAATCATAGGCAATTTTTTCATCTTCTGTAAGTTGATGAATTTTATAGTATAACTCCCTACGAGCAGAAGGGATAAAAGTGACTGTTTCTATAAGGCCAACTTCACCATTCAACCTCCTTTTCTTATCAAGATGTTGTAAACGATGAATCAATTCTTCAGGCAAATAAACAGGATAATTTATAGGATAAACGTTTTCCGGAATGAATATATCTAAAAGAACAGCGACTCTTTGAGCACAATTGGCACTTAAAAAAAAGTAGCGGTTACGTTTTGTTAGTAATTCAGCTATGTGATAGATGAGCAATTTTTTTCTTTTATCATCAAGAATCAGTCTGTATTCCCACATATCGCGCGCTTCACGATTGGAGTAAACTTGGTCGTGCGCATAATAATATTTGTCAGTAAAGGATGAATAGTAGCCTCCAAATAGGCCCTTGAGTACATAGACAGCAATATTTTCGTTAATTGGTACTGTCGCACCATAACTGATGGATGTGTCCAGAAGCCCTTCCAACCCCTCCTGCCCTTCGACCTTCAGGTTGAGAAGAACATGGCCGAAAGAAGATGCGGGGTTACCCAGATAGCTGCCAACATAGAGAAGACTGACAGAGTCTATCTCGTCCAATTTTGCCCATCTAATCAAAGTTGGACAGTTGCCATCATCAATCGAAAAATCAGGCAGCTGTAGTTTATCATTCAGCCATGTGTAGCGGGCGGGGAAGGTGCAAAGAATATCAGTATCAACCGATTTTTTTTCTATCGTATCGTTGCGAGCAAAATATGCATTAATGGTAGCTTCAAGCTCTAGCCTGAGATCCGTGCTACCATATTGAGACAAGAAAAAGTCACTATCAAGAATTTGGCTACGGCCTGATTTAAAATGAAGTAATTTTTTCCAAAAAGGGTCATCAGCAAGACTAAGCGAATCAGCCTTTTCAAGGTAATAGCTAGTATCTTTTGCTAAACAATCTGAAAAGGAGAGATTTAAAAAAATTAAAAGGGGCAAAACTTTAATAAGAAAAGAATTGCCCCTTTTAATCATTTTTTTACCTTAAAAACTTATACGTGATTTTCAATTATTGAAAATACCATTTTAGACTTTTCAAGACGTGTCAGCGATGAGTAGCTATCCTGTTCAACCATTTTACGAAGCTCGTTTCTTAGATAGCTAATAAATTGATCTTTTTCAACTGTACTTTTTTCAGAAAGAAGGATGAGACTGTCAAGATATCTGCCTTCTCCTTTTGCTAAATCTTTTTCAATTGAATCATAGGACTCATAAATATAAGCAGCTAGCTTAGCTTTTCCACCAGCACAAGCGCCCGGGGTAGTCAAACCGGACGTAGCTGCGGTTGTTCCAAGATCCCAGGTAAAGTTACTGACACTGGCACCAAGTGGCCAACTTGGAAACAAAAGACCACCTAAGCCACATTCTTCATAAATCCCCTGAATATCCTTGGCTTCATTAGCAAAAAGGTTTGGTGCCATACCGAAGACAAGTCCAATAACGGCCAGGATTGTAAAGAACTTCTTCATACTTCCTCCTATTTTTGAAAAAACGGACTCAGAAACAAGGGAATTATAGCTGAACGGCTTATCCGTAGCCCCCTTCTCGATTTTATACTTCCACTACAAAAGATTAACAACCGTAAAATGCATTGCAACAGAACAATCCAGTAAACAAAACAGCTCGCTCTGGCTTAAGGAGTAAAGTCCCGGATTCGTCGAGACAGAAGAGAGATCCCTGAAATCAATTTAACAGGGAATGAACCCGCACATGTCCGTCCTGGTCAAGGCTTTCCACTGTTTCAACAATCTGTCGATGATGGGTAAAGAGGGTGACCTGATTCTTTTTCGCCAATTCAGCAAGCGCCTTCAATGTTGCCGCAGAACGCACGTCATCGAAGTTCACCAGGATGTCATCGGCAATAAAGGGCATCGATCCGTGCTTTTCCAGGCGCCACTCCAGGTTCGCCAGGCGCAACGCCAGATACAGTTGATCGCGGGTGCCGGAACTCATCCCCTCGACCCTCCTGGTACTGCCATCAGGACATACGCCGACCAGAATCGGATTGCCGCTGTCATCCAGATCCGCACGCAGGCCCGGGAATGCGCCGAGGGTCAGCGCGGAGAAATAGCGGGACGCGGTCTATAAAATCGGATCCTGGTTCTCCTGGCGATAGCGTTCAATTTCCCTTTTCAGCAACTGGCTGCCCAAACGAATACGTAAATAGCGCTCAACCAGCCGCCGCACCTTTGCCAAGGCCGCCTGTGCAGCACTTTCCAGCGCCGCTGCCATCCATTTTTTGCAGCTCGTTGCAGGCCACCCCCTTCATCTCGGACAGTAATTTGATCTGTGGTTCCAGTTCCTCTTGTAGCTGCCGACTCAAACCGGCAATCCGGCCCGGGAGTTCATTGGGATCAAGCTGCTGTCGTTGCTGATCCAGGACATTAAGATCAATACCCTCGGCGATCCCAAGCAATGTTTCTTCGTAACGATTCAGCTCTATCCTTGAACAGGGCCTTTGGATCCTGTGGCAAGGGTTTTTGTCGCCATGGACGGCGACAACAAGCGGTCATGGATGACGAAAAGCGTCCCTTGACATGGGATTCCCGACCCGGTGCTGAACAGATACCATGATTTTTCCTTTTTTAACCTGGCCGGTTATGTGTACGCCGGCTAGAATTTCTCCAAACGCAGCGTGCGGGTGATCTTGTCCCGCCATTCGGCCGCGACCCCGGCCTCCTCGGCGTACTGCGGCCAGCGGGAGACCACCTTTCGCACCTCATCAAGGATCGCTTCGGCGCGACCGCGCATCATCGCTACCCCCTCGCCACAGGCCCGGAAATCATCCAGCGTGAAGCCGGCGCGCTTGCCGTTCAGGGTCATCTGATGTTGCGAGGTCCATTTGCCGCTCGGGTGAAAACTGTAGGTCACGTCAAATGCCGGAGCGAGGGACCAATGCCCCGCCTTGTCCATCAGAAAAGCGATGTTCTTGACATGATCGTCCTGGTTGCGGGCAACGATATTGAAGGTCATCCGCCGGAACTGCTCCTCAATGGTGCTCATCGGCAATCCCAGTTGACGGATGACAAGCAAGGCCTGTTCGTAAGCGTAGGCTCCGGCAAGATTGTAATCGAAGTGGGCCAGGGCTCCGAGGGACTGCATGTGCAGTTTGCCGCCATCTTCCTGCCGATCAAAGCGCTTCGTCATGAAATGACGCCTGCCGTTTTCTTCCAACAACCGGCAGGGACTCATGGTGATACCGGCCGCCGTTGCCATCCGGTAATAGGCGTATTCGATGGCGCCGTAGCCCCTAGGATCCTCCATTTCCTTGTCTTTGTTGCCGGAGACACCGTCAAATTTGAGCAGCCAGTGCGCAAAACCCGGATCAGCCTTGATCTGCCCGGAACGCACCTCGTTGGTCACCGGGTTCCAGGCGATGATTGCCTTGGCCCGTGCTCCCCCTGCCGAAGTGCCGACCCGCAGGATGTCCCGCAGTGCCTCCTCCCGACTTCCGTCGTCGCAGAAGGAGGCCCGCAGGTTGTTGCGATGCGCGAGGACCTCGGAAGCGAGTTCAACCAGTTTGTCGATCTCGACCGGTTTGGACTGACGAGCATTGTGAGGCCCCAGCACCGGAGAATATTCCAGCGCCCCCATGCCACGCATCCCGGTATAGCACAGCCGCTCCACGGCATTGAAGGACTCGGGGCTGCGCCCCTGCGTGGCCAGCCAGGCATTGATCAGGACATTTCCGAAGCGGTCGGGAAGTGAGTCAGCGAGCAGCCCGGGCAGACCGTGGAAGGTTTCCCGCGCCAGTGCAGGAAAGGAGTATACACGCCGCGCCAGGGGCATGGTCAGCGGTGCGATCTCAATGCCGCTGCGTATAAATGTCGGATCGTATTCGAAGGAGGCGACCTCGGCACCCTCCTCCACCGCTACCGCCCCGATGGTGCGCCCCCAGAGCTGAACCTTGGCGACCGTACTCATGTCTCATCCCCCCAGGACCACGCGTCCCCCGACCCCTTGCTGCGCTTCTTCGACGAGGCCCGCCGGCGTTCTTTCCCCCGCAGCTTCAGCAGGTCCATCGGGCGTGGCCCGGTCTCCGGGATCGCCGCATCAAGAGCTTCGAGCAGGTCCATCACCCGCAGGATGCGGATCAGGTTGACCGTCTGCACCGACTCCCCGGCCTCGACCCGCTCCACCGTGCGCTTGGAGACCCCGGCCTCCCCGGCCAAGTCAGCCTGGGTCAATTCCAGTTCCACGCGGTGGCGGCCCAGACGATGGCCAAGGTCCGCCAAAATGGTCTTGTCAGTCATATGAGATTCGATGCTCATTTCGACTCCTTTGGCGAATAGTCCCGAAAATTATATTTCAATTCGCCACAATTTACGAATAAAAACATAAATAACATATTCAGAAAGTCGTCATTTCTGGCGGATAGTTAGAGTATTCGTTTTTTTATCGCCGAATTTGACGATAAATCAGAACATTTCACCGGAACATAATGGGTACACGGAAGGAGGTCGGTATGACGGAAAAGAGCCGTTTCCGGACAGAAACTTATTCTTTGTGCTGTTCAACTTCTGTCGACAACGCAAATTCGGCCCAGACCGGGCAATGATCCGAGGGTTTTTCCATGGCCCGCAGCTCGTAGTCGATGCCGGCACCAATACAACGTTGCTGCAACTTGCTGGTAGCCAGAATCATATCGATCCTTAAGCCCCGTCTGGGATCGGCTTCAAAGCCGCGGGAACGATAATCAAACCAACTGAATTGATCGCTCACATTCGGGTTCAATGTCCGCCAGGTATCCTGCAAACCCCAGCGGTAAAGTTTTTCATACCAGCCACGCTCTTCCGGCAGAAAACAGCACTTGCCAGTTCGCAGCCAGCGCTTGGTATTTTCTTCGCCAATACCGATATCTGCATCTGTCGGCGCCACATTCAAATCCCCGAGAACCACCAACTGATCTTCCGGGTCAGCTTCATTGGTCAACCAATTATGCAGATTTTGGTAATAATCGCGTTTATGGGGGAATTTCAACGGATGATGGCGACTTTCCCCTTGCGGGAAGTAGCCATTAACCACTTTTACGGTGGTGCCATCGGCCAGCCGGTAAGCGGTGATCAGGGTTCGCCGTTGATGTTCCGAATCTTCATTGGGATATCCCTTTACCACCGTTAGTGGTTCCAGTCGGGACAGGGTGGCAACACCGTAATGCGCCTTCTGGCCATGATGGACAATATGATAGCCCAGCGTTGCCAAGGTCTCGTGAGGGAATTCACTATCATGCACCTTGGTTTCCTGCAGGCCGATAATATCAGGATCATGCTTTTCAACCAGCGCCTGCAACTGATGGTAACGTGCCCGTAAGCCGTTGATGTTAAATGAGATGATTTTCAAGATATCTCCCGGACTCTAAGGTTAACGACAGAGAAAGCCGTTGATCGCCTGGATAAAATCATTACCGTAACGTTGTAATTTGACCTGTCCAACACCATTGATCGCCATCAGTTCACTCTGACTGGTCGGCAATGCAACAGCCATTTCCGCCAGACTCGCATCACCAAATACGACATAGGGTGGAACTCCGTCACGATCAGCTATCTGTTTACGTACCCTGCGCAGCTCTTCAAACAGCGCCGGGTCGTAGTTTTGCCCCCTTATCTTATGTTCTTTCTTTTTGCCGCGCTGGACCCTGGTTCGCGGCTTGCACAGTTTAAGCCGTTCTTCACCGCGCAGCAAGGGGCGTGCTTGCTCGGTCAGCTTCAGTATCGAGTAGCGGGCGACATCCTGCTCCAGGTAGCCCAGCTGAATCAATTGACGCAGCAAGTAATTCCAGTCATCGCGACTGACATCCTGCCCTATCCCATAGGTTGAGAGCCGATCATGTTTTATGGTTTTGATCCGTTGATTTTCAGCCCCCCGCAAGACATCGACCACATGTCCCATGCCAAAACTCTGACCAACCCGGTAGACACAGGATAGCGCTTTGCGCGCATATTCAGTAGCATCATATTGTTCGGGCGGATTCAGACAATTATCACAGTTACCGCAGTCCGCGTCGATCACCTCGCCAAAATAACCGAGAAGGACCCGCCGGCGACAGATCCCCGCTTCGGCAAAAGCCACCATGGCGTTAAGTTTATACAACTCGGTACGCAATTGTTCCGGATCGTCGTTTTTTTCCACGAAGCCGCGCAACAAAGCGATATCAGCGTAACCGAACAGCAACAGAGCCTCTGCCGGCAAGCCGTCACGGCCGGCACGGCCGGTTTCCTGGTAGTAGCCTTCGATATTTTTCGGCAGGTCGTAATGAACGACAAAGCGCACATTAGGCTTGTCGATGCCCATGCCGAACGCCACGGTAGCAACAATAATCTGTACATCATCGCGCAGAAAATCTTCCTGGGCCGAGCGCCGCACCTCCGGGGCCAGACCGGCATGATAGGCAGCCGCCTGATAGCCGTCCCGGCTTAACTTATCGGCGACTTCTTCGACCCGCTTACGACTTAAACAATAAATAATCCCGGACTGCTCGCTATAGCGCAGGAGAAACTCACAGAGCTGCTGATAAGGCTTTACTTTATCGACCAGACTATAACGGATATTGGGCCGATCAAATCCACTAACGACCCGATATGGATCCTTCAGTTGCAGGCAGCTGATGATATCTGCCCGCGTCTGTTTTTCCGCCGTTGCCGTCAGGGCTGCAATCGGCACAGTGGGGAAGAGGGTGCGCAACTGGCCCAGACGTATATATTCCGGGCGAAAATCATGACCCCACTGAGAGATGCAATGAGCCTCATCGATTGCGAACAGGGCTGGGTTCAACCCCTGCAAAAGGCTTAGAAAATCGCCGCTCATCAAACGCTCCGGGGCGACATAGAGCAGATCAAGCCGGTTCTGATGTAACCGCTCCAGCACCTCGCGAACCTCGCCCGGCGTCAGGCTCGAATTATAGCAGGCCGCACGAACCCCTAAAGCAATCAGACTGTCAACCTGATCTTTCATCAAGGCGATTAGAGGTGACACAACAATCGTTACCCCTGCTCTGATCAGAGCCGGAATCTGGAAGCAGATCGACTTTCCGCCGCCGGTCGGCATCAGAATAAAGGCATCACGACCGCCAATCAAACTGACAATAACTTCTTCCTGATGGGGGCGGAAACGCTGATAACCGAACACCTGTTGCAGCGTCGACAACGCCCGTGCACGATCATCGCCATGGGAATCTATCATGGTTGTAAATTCTCCGGCGCTTCCCTCGAGATCTGATAGTGGCGATTTTCGACCAAAGCAGTCGTCGTGCGATCTTCTGTCACCAGTTGATCGCGGTCAATCCCTGTTGCGTTGATGATCAACCCCTTACCGGTAGTGATGACACGCTCCGGGCCCAGCATGTTAAGGGTCCGCCACCAGCTCAGATTAAAATCATGAATATTAATATCATCATCCACCAGTACCAGCAGCCGGGATCGACTGAGGCTGGACACCGTACGCAACCGGCGAATCAGATCCGTAACCTCCGCAGCTGAACAGGGTTTGACGGCAATAACCGCCACGCCATGAAATGCCGTCATTTCCGGCATAACCAGATCAGCAACCAGCGGAAAGTCAAACAATAACATTTCGCGCAGCAGCAGTTCATTGAGTTTCGCCAACTGAACATTCTCGCTCGGTGGAGGACCAACGACGGTAACCGGGATGATGGGCTGATATCGGTGGCGAATCGCCGTAACCTCCATCAGCGGACAATCTTCGCGCTCAACGTACTGACCGGTATGGTTGCCGAAAGGACCTTCTTTGATCCTTGCACCTGGTTTTATTGCGCCCTCTATGACGATTTCTGCATCTGCCGGAGCCTTCAACGGTTGGGTTGAACAGGGCGAAAAGGTCAATGATCGGCCGGTTAACGCCGCAGCGAAGCCATATTCACTACAGCCGGTTGGCAAGGGGGCGGCTGCAGCCCAGAACAGGGCCGGATCCGCCCCAAGAATCAGGGCCACGGGCAGCGACTCCCTCCGAAGTTCCGCAGCCCTTAGATGTTCAGCGATACCTGAGCTAGGAGCAAAATTCAGGGCGATTTTTCCTTCAGCCACCAGCGCTGCGCGATAGAGCCCCAGGTTGTCGACCCCGGTGACCGGCGAGACGCTGTGGGTCAGGGCCAGAGTCAAATAGCGGTTTTTCTCTCCCGGCCAGGCACGCAAAGCCGGAATATCGTTCAAGGTCAATTCTTCGTGTTGATAATGCGGTTCACAATAATCCATTGAAGGGATATTACAAGCATTGGTCAGGTTGGTTAACGCATCATGCTCCCCCGCTGCAATCAAGGTTCTGATCTTACGTGTCAAGTCCCCTTCATTGAGCTCCAGCATGCTGAACAATCGGGCTTTAGAACCGAACAGATTAGCTGCAACCTGAACCGAAGTACCCTTGACTTGCTCAAATATCAGCGCATCCCCGCCTGAGGCAGACAGGAATTCACGGCGGCAGACCGCCGCAAGCTCAAGATCCGGGTTTACCTCCGTCGTAACTCTTTTAACTTGATTGTCAATCAGCAGCCGGCGCAGAAATGCTCTTAACGTCATTTAAAACATCCATTTTAGAAAGGGGCCCTTAGTCTACCAAAAAAAAAGCCCCTCAGCGAACTGAAGGGCTCAATTGTACTATTTATTGAAAGGAATCAGAAGCCTGCCATGCGCGCGAGCTGCATAATCGACCCAGGTATGATCCCGAGGTACAGGACACCGATGACAGAAATCACGATTGATACCGCCGTGGCCGGGTAAATCTTGACCCAGGCGTAGTCTTCCTGCGGCTCTTTAAAGTACATAAAGATCATGATACGCAGGTAGTAATAAAGGGATACAGCTGAATTGAGCACACCCAGCACCGCCAGCCAGATATAACCGGAGTTGATCGCACCGGCAAAGATATAAAACTTGCCGGTAAAGCCCGCAGTTGGCGGGAGGCCCATCAGCGCAAAGAGGAAGATGCTGAAGGCAATACCCAACATCGGCTTTTTATAACCCAGCCCGGTAACACCATCCAGGGTCAGGTTTTCTTCACCACTGCGACCGATCAGTACCAGGATCGCAAAGGCGCCCATATTCATAAAGGTGTAAACCAGCATATAGAAGAGGATACCGGCGGATCCGATCTCGTTCCAGGCGACCAGGCCGACCATTGCGTATCCGGCGTGGGCGATGGAGGAGTAAGCGAGCATGCGCTTGAGGTCCTTCTGATTAAGGGCAATCAGGTTACCGACGGTCATGGTCAATACAGCCAGGACCCAGAACACGGTGGTCAAATGGTCCTGCATCCCTTCGAGACAAATGAACGTCACACGAATCAGCGCGGCAAAAGCAGCAGCCTTTGGACCCGCACTCATAAAAGCAGTGATCGGGGTGGGCGCGCCCTGGTAGACATCTGGGGTCCACATGTGGAATGGCGCAGCGGCAATCTTGAAGAAAAAGCCGGTCAGCATCAACAGACCACCCGCGATAAACATGATATTGGTTGTTGCGTCCGGATTGGCTTGGATATAAGCGCCGATATCGTAGATTTTGGTAGTGCCGCTGACGCCATAGAGAAGAGCCATACCATAAAGCAGAAAACCGGTAGAGAAGGCTCCGAGGAAAAAGTACTTCAAACCAGCCTCGTTACACCGGACCTGATCACGGAAGAAGCCGGCCAGAATGTAAAGTGAAACCGAGAGCACCTCAAGCCCAAGGAAGATGGTGATCAGGTCGGTGCCTGAAACCATCCACATGGCACCTGCAGTTGTGATGAGAATCAACGGATAATATTCGCCGACAGGGAAATTCTCACGTTTGAGATATTCATCCGACATCAGAATGGCTAGCCCGGCAGCGATAATACAGATCATGCTGAAAAAGGCGGCAAAGTTGTCTAGCTGCACCGATCCGGCAAATCCATACTGGGTATCATTCCACCCCATGATGGTAACGATGCCGGCGACAATTAACGCGGCGATGCTCAGCCAGGCAATATGCGCAGTTTTACCCCGTGGAGAAAAGACCGCAACCAGAAGTAGCACCATCCCTGCCACTGAGAGTATCAGGGACGGCATGACGGCATGCAAGTTCACATTCTGGATGGCTTCTTGAACCAGATTTTCCATCGAACAGCTCCTCGGAACCAGTGTTTATTCAATCAACAATTATTTAGTATCTAGTACATTCGCAACCACAGGCTGCACAACTTCGACGATGGCAACCTGCTGGTTGTTTATCTGCTGGAGCAATTGTTCAAGCGCGGGATTCATCTTGTCAAAGAAAGTATTGGGATAAATACCGATCCAGAAAACAAACAGTAACAAAGGTGCCATAATGACAATTTCACGCGCCGAAAGATCCTTGATATTCTCGTTGGCCGGATTGGTCACCTTACCGAACATGATGCGCTGATAGACCCAGAGCATGTAGACAGCGGCAAGAATAACGCCGGTTGTAGCAAAAACAGCGTACCAGCGCAGATTACTTTCAAAGGCTCCCATCAGTGCCAGGAATTCGCCAACAAAACCATTGGTACCGGGTAGACCGATGGACGAGAAGGTAATGATCAGAAAGATGGTCGCAAAAATCGGCATCTTGCCGGCCAGGCCACCAAACTCTGAAATCTGGCGGGTATGTCGACGTTCATAGAGAAAGCCGACGATAAGGAACAATGCACCGGTTGAAATGCCATGGTTGATCATCTGCAGCATGCCCCCGGCCATCCCCTGCATATTCAGGGCAAACAGACCGAGCATAACAAAACCAAGGTGAGCTACAGACGAATAAGCAACCAGTTTTTTAACGTCGTCCTGCATCATGGCGACTAAAGAACCATAGATGATGCCGACAACTGAGAGAAAGGCCAAAAAGGGAATGAAGGTCTGCAGGGCCTCAGGAAACAAGGGCATAGCGAAACGTACATAACCATAAGTACCCATTTTCAGCAGGACCGCAGCCAGAATAACTGAACCGGCGGTTGGCGCCTCAGTGTGGGCATCCGGCAACCAGGTATGCAGGGGGAACATGGGCACTTTGATCGCAAAACTGAAACCAAAGGCCAGGAACAACCAGAATTGGGCGCTATAAGGGATACTCAGCTGATAGAATTCCTGCACGCCAAAGCCGCTGACCGGGGCACCAGACTGTATTGCGTAGTAATAGACAAAGATGATACCAACCAACATCAACAGCGAGCCGACAGCGGTATAGATGAAGAACTTGACGGCTGCGTAAATACGGTTCGCCCCACCCCAGATGCCGATGAGGAAATACATCGGAATCAACATCAGTTCCCAGAAGATGTAGAAAAGAAAAAGATCAAGGGAAATAAAAGCGCCCAGCATGCCGGTCTGCAGCAACAGCAGCATCGCCATAAAACCCTTGGTGTTTTTCTTGACGGCATTCCAGGTGGAAAGAATCGCAATCGGCATAATGAAGGTCGTCAACATCACCAGCCACAGGCTGATACCGTCAACCCCAACGTTGTAGTTCATCTGGAAAAATTCACCAACATGGATCCACTCATAGAATTCACGATAGTGCATCCCGCCCGATGTCTTGAACACATTGTCAAAAGCCAGAGGAAGGCTGATTAAGAATGTAATCAAAGATACCGCCAAAGCAAAGCTCTTGAGCATTGCATCATTGTCCCGTGGGATAAACAGGAGGGCAATCATACCCACCAACGGGAAGAAAGTCATAATACTGAGAAGGTTGTCAGCCATGTGGAAACGCTCCTTGTAGCTTTATCGTATTCGCGGGCAGAATTAACAATTAACCAAAGACATAAAAGCCGACGATCACGACTACGCCGACCACCATGGCCACTGCGTAGTTATACATGTAACCCGTCTGGGTGTAACGCAAACCGGCCCCGACTCCTTTAACCACCCAGGCACAACCATTGACGATACCGTCGACCAGACGAACATCAAAGATTTTCCACAGGAAGGTACCAAAGCGCTTGCAGGGGTTAACAAAGACAAAATCGTACAGTTCGTCGATGTACCACTTATTGAAAACAAAGCGATAGACGCCGGCAAACTTCGCAGTAAACTGGGCAGGAAGCGCTGGATTCTTCATGTACATCAACCAGGCCATGTAAATACCGAACAGGGCAATACAGACCGACAGCGCGATCAGGGTATATTCGAGGGCATGGGAACCGTGGGCATTCAGGTTGTACAGTTCCTGGGCAGGACCAAAAACCGGTGCCAGGAAGTTACCAAAATGATTACCACCACCGAGGATTTTCGGAACCCCGACATAACCACCAACCACTGCCAGGAAGGCAAGAACGATCAACGGTACGGTAATAGTCCAGGGAGACTCCGGGATATGATCCTTAGCGCGGGGGTCAGTGCGCTGAGCACCGAAGAAGGTCATGAACACCAGACGGAACATGTAGAAGGCAGTCATACCGGCGACACAGACGGCGATAATCCAGAAGATCGGGTGACCGGCAGTCGAACCGAAGGACCACCAGAGAATCTCATCCTTGGAGAAGAAACCGGAGAAAAAGGGCACACCGGCTATAGCAATGGTGGAAAGCAGGAAGGTCCAGAAAGTAATCGGCATTTTCGAGCGCAGACCACCCATATTACGCATATCCTGTGGATCATCATGAAGATGGGCGTGGTGGTAAGCATGATGCATGGCATGAATAACCGAACCTGAACCAAGGAACAGACAGGCTTTGAAGAAAGCGTGGGTCATCAGATGGAAGATACCGGCGGAGAATGCGCCGACACCCATAGCCAGGAACATATAACCTAACTGGGAAACGGTTGAATAAGCGAGGACGCGTTTGATATCGTTCTGGGCAAAGCCGATAGACGCGGCCAGGAATGCGGTAGCCGCACCGATAATAGCAATCGTCATCATGGTTGATGGCGCCATGGCGAACAGGATATTCATCCGGCCGATCATATAGATACCGGCGGTAACCATGGTGGCTGCATGGATCAGAGCAGAAACCGGAGTTGGCCCTTCCATCGCATCCGGGAGCCAGGTAAAGAGGGGGATCTGGGCGGATTTACCGGTAGCACCGAGAAAGAATGCCAGGGTGATAATAGTGATCAGCGCCCCGCCGGCTTCAAGCAGATGAGCATTGGCAGCAATTTCTACAAAGTTGATGGTCCAGACACCATGACCGGCGAGGGCCCAGAACAGTATGAACAGTCCACAGAGAAATCCGAAGTCACCAATACGGTTAACAACGAAAGCCTTTTTGGCGGCATCGCTGGCACTTTTCTTCTCGTAGTAGTAGCCGATCAGCAGATAGGAGCACAGACCGACACCCTCCCAGCCGATAAACATGACCAGGGCATTACCACCCAGGACCAGCATCAACATGGAGAAGGCAAAAAGATTCAGGTAACTGAAAAATCTGTAGTAGCCGGTCTCTCCATGCATATAACCGATGGAGTACAGATGGATCAGGGTACCAACCCCGGTAACCACCAGAATCATCACGGCGGAAAGAGGATCAAGCAATAATTCCCAGTTGACCTGAAGATTACCAACCGTCATCCAGGAAGCGAGAACGATTTCATGGACTTTTACGGTATCACCGATCAGTCTGAAAAAGTTCTGCACCGCTACCAGGAATGAAAGGAAGATCATCAGGGTACCGATACCGCCAATGACCGCTTCATTCTTGATCTTCTTGCCGAACAGGCCATTAATTATCGCCCCAAGAAGCGGGAAGAATGGGATGAGCCACAGATTACCGTACATCAAACTCTCCTATTAGCTGAAACACCCGTAAATGTGGTAGGGATCACCACTTGAGCATATTAAAATCGTCGACGTCGAGAGTCTCTTTATTGCGGTGGAAAGCAATAAGCAACGCCAGACCTACAGCCGCTTCAGCAGCAGCAACCGTCATGACAAAAAACACAAAGATCTGACCATCCAAGTTGCCGACATGTCGTGACAGGGCGATAAAGGTCAGGTTTACCGCGTTGAGCATGACCTCAATACACATAAAAACGACGATGGCGTTTTTACGCGTGAGGACTCCAAGGGTACCTATTGCGAACAAAATAGCGCTCAACATTAGGTAGTGAGTGACAGTAATCATGATTTATCTCCCAGGTCGTTCTCTGTTAGACTTTTTGTTTGGCAATTATCAACGCGCCGACAATGGCGATCAGCAACAATACCCCGGCAATTTCAAAGGGCAGGACAAAATCCAGGAACAGCGCCCGTCCGATCAGTTCTGTGTGACCAACCTCAGCCAGCATGGCACTGGTCACCGCACCGCCGGTTCCCGTCGCATCACCGCTACGCACTAACTGGGTGGCTACCAACATCAGCAGCACAGAGACCAGCCCGCCCGCTGCGATACCATGGGTATAGCGCCCTTTGATCGTTTGCCCGAAGTTGAGCAGCATGATCACGAAGATGATCAACACCATAATGGCACCGGCGTAAACGATAATCTGAATAGCTGCCATAAAGGGTGACTCGAGCATAACGTAGAAAACTGCCAGACAAATAAAGGTCGTCACCAGATTCAGAGCGCTGTTAATCGGATTACGGCATTTGACAACAAAAAATGCCGATACAATCGCGACCCCTGCAACAAGATAAAAGAATAGAATTTCCATTGGGTACGCAGCTCCTTGTTACGACTTGAGAAGACGTGCTTTGTCATACATAAAATCACCACGCTTGAAGTTGGCCAGTTCATAAGCGCTCGTCATTTCGATAGCTTCAACCGGACAAGCCTCTACGCAGTAGCCACAGAAAATGCACCGCAGCAGATCGATTTCGTAGACTCTTGGATATTTTTCGCCCTTTTCGTTCTCTTCCGATTCCACCGTAATGCATTTAGCCGGGCAGACGGTCGGACACAGATAACAGGCGACACATTTTTCACGGTCCTGAGCAGGCACCAGGCGATGCAGGCCACGAAAGCGCGGGGAGATCTCCAGTCTCTGCTTGGGATATTCCACCGTCGTGGAATGCCCGGGCAGCAGATGCTTCAGCGTGATACTCAGGCCTTTGGCAAACTCTTTAAACATATCTATCCTCTACGCAACTTGTGGTTATTGCCAGAGCAGTACTGCAATACCGGTAATCACGATATTTGCAAGCGCCAGGGGGAGCATAACTTTCCAACCCATATGCATCAGTTGATCATAACGCAGACGCGGGAAGGTCGCCCGGATCCAGATAAAGAAGAACATGAAAGCAAAGACCTTGATCAGGAAGTTCATCCAGCCATAGAAGGGTCCGCTCCAGCCACCGAGGAACAGGGTTGCGGTGATGGCTGAAATAGTAATCATGTTGGCATACTCGGCCATGAAAAACAGGGCATACTTCATCGACGAATATTCAGTACAGAACCCGGAAACCAGCTCAGTCTCTGCTTCGGGAAGGTCAAATGGGGTGCGGTTGATCTCTGCCATCGAGGCAACAAGAAACAGACCGAAAGCCAGTGGCTGGCTAAAAATATACCAGTTGGGAATATACTTCAGGGCTTCTATACCCCAGAGAGGTCCCTGCTGCGCCAGCACGATGCCGCGCAGGCTCAAGGTTTCCGACAGCATGAAGACGGCGACAATGGAAAGTCCGGCCGCCAGTTCGTAGGAAATCATCTGCGCGGTCGAACGAATGCCGCCCAGCAAGGCATACTTACTATTGGATGCCAGACCTGCCAGAACGATTCCGTAGACCCCCAAGCCGGCCATCGCAAGGATAAACAGCACACCAAAGTTCAGATCGGTGATCTGCATCGGCACAACATACTGGATACCATCGTAGGTAAAGTGGAGATCGCCGCCGAAAGGAATAACGGCAATTGCGACGAAAGACGGGGCCAACAGCATCATCGGCGCCAGGGCAAAAGCAAACGGATGAGCCTGGGAAGGGGTCATATCCTCTTTAAAAAAGAGTTTCAACCCGTCGGCAATCGGCTGCAATAAACCTTTTGGACCGGTCATTGTCGGCCCAAGCCGAGTCTGCATACGTCCGATGATTTTACGCTCGGCATAGGTCGCATAAGCAACAATTAAAATCATGACCACAAAGGCCACCGCGATTTTAAGCAGCATCGCAACGGTAAATAGAACCGGTGTGTTCGAGAGTGTCAGAACTTCTGGCGTCATGACCATCCTCTTCCTTCTTCAGCTATGGCATTTCTGCCGATTTTAAGTCGATAGAAACTATCAACGGTACAATGTTGTATTTTCTGTTCAGAGCTTTGATGGCTCAACTGCGATAACAGACTGACCAGTGTAGATCTTGTTCAAACCTAGAGCCGCAAAATGATAGGGAGCGAAAATCACGCCCTTTGGTAAGCGGTTATCAACCTTGGCCTTGGACTGAATAGTCACTCCTGCAGCTTTGAGCTGAATCACGTCGCCGGTTTTTATCTTAAAGGTTGCTGCGTCGTCACGGCCAAGCTCAATGTAGGGTTCCGGACAAACGGACATGGGACCCTTTGAGCGCGTCGAAATCGAGCCGCTGTGATACAGCGCGCTGCCAACGACCAATTGATAATCAGCCTGCAGAGGTTCATTGCCGGCAACCGGAATAAGAACTTTTTTGAGCGGAGCCAGGGTCTCTCCACCCCAGACCTCACCTTGAGGACCGATCTGTTCATAGACGATACCGGCATAGCCGGCAACCTCTCCAGCCAGTTCGTCAAAAGCCGCCGCCGGTGTTGCCGGAGCAGATTTCTGCAACTTATTGAGTAGGGATTGAAACACAGCAAAGTCGGATTTAGCTTCGCCTGGTGATTTTATACCGGCTCTAATTCTTTGAATGCGCCGTTCAGCATTGGTAAAGGTGCCATCTTTTTCGGTAAAGGAAGCAGCCGGCAGGACGACATCAGCATATTTGGCTGAATCGCTCAGGAACAGATCCTGTACCACCAGGAACGATTTCTCCAGGGCCTTTTTGACCAGTCCCTGATCAGGGTAGGTAACAACGGGATCTTCACCAACCAGATAAAGCACCGGCAGGCTACCTTCAGCTGCACTGTTGAGCATTTGCTGTGCTCCCAGTCCCGCAGGACCTGGGGTAATCTGCAGATCTATAGCTCCCTGGCTGTTAGCTTTTTCACCACACAGGTATAATCCTGAGCCCTCGCGTCCAGCTATTCCAGTCAGCAGTGCCAGGTTTGAAGCTGCAACGGCGATTTCCTTGCTGTGTGCGGTATAGGGCAAGCCATAAGCAACAACGATGGCCGCATTTTTTGCGCCGACCAATTCGCGTGCGGTTTTTTTGATTGCTTCGGCGTCCGCGCCGACCATCTTGGCAACAGCTTCAGGAGTATAGTCTGCCAACGCCTTGGTTAGTTCAGCCAATCCTTGCAAATCATCTGTTTTTGCCAACCCTTCCGCAATGATGACCTGGCACAGGGCATTGATCATATTGATTTCGCAGCCCGGCTTATGCATCAGGGTGCGGGCATTAGGGAGCTTGCTTAACTTGCCGCGCTTGTCAGCAATCACTGCCAATTGTGCATCATTGCGGCGAATGGCCTGATTTATGACCATACCGAATACCGGATGGGTCTCGTAAAAATCGGAACGGATAGCCAGAATGGCGTTACACTTCTCAACCTGTGGAAAGGTGCCGGTTGAAGCACTGATCCCCATGGTTTCATTCAAACCTGCGGTGAGCCCCTGGTAACACTCACCCCCGGAGTGATCAAGGTGATGGGTACCAAGCGCTGAACTGATCCGTTTCAGCAACAGCAACTCTTCGTTGGTCAGGCGTGCACCACTGATAATACCGAGGTCCTTACCGGCCGACTTGAACTTTTCAACGATAGTTGCAAGGGCTTCATCCCAACTTGCCTCTTTCAGCTCACCGCCTTTACGAATCAAAGGCTTAATCAGACGCTTGGTATCGTTGACATAGGAATAGCCGAAGCGTCCACGGATACACAGGTTGCCATGGTTGACACCGGTGTCCTCATTGAAGCGGATGGTTTGAACCTGATTGTCCTTGACTCCGAGGGTTACGGTACAACCGTTGCCACAATAGCCACAAACCGTATCGATCTCTTTAAGCTGCCAGGGTCGTGCTTTGAATTTAAATGGACGCGGCAGAATGGCACCGACGGGACACATGGACACACACTGTCCACAGAACTCGCAATTCAATCCTCGATCAAAAGCGGTGGCAATCTTGGTTTCAAAACCACGGTTGATGAAAGAGTAAGAGCCGTAGCCAACCACTTCGTCACAGACCCGAACACATTTACCGCACAATACACAACGGTTCATGTTGCGCTCAATCAGGGGATTGACTTCGTCGGTCGGCAAATCGAACTTTTCCCCCTGAAAACGGTTGGTGACTACCTCATATTCGTAAGTCAGATCCTGCAGATCACATTCACCACCCTTATCACACACCGGACATTCAACCACGTGATTGACGAGGAGAAATTCAAGAACGGTTTTGCGGACCTTGTTAATCTCATCGGACGTAGTCGTAACCACCATCCCTTCGGTAACCGGCGTCGTACAAGAGGGGATCAACCGCCCCTTCATCTGCTCTACTTCGACCAGACAGATACGACAGGCGCCATAAGGAAGAAGTTTTTTGGCATAACAGAGCACCGGTATATAGATACCGTTCTCTTTGGCCGCCTCGTAGATTGTCGACGTTTTGGCGGTTGTGATCTGTTTTCCGTCAATCGTTAGATTAACCATCTTGACCTCTTATATTTCAAGCTGTGAACGCGATCAATCAATCGCCATGAAACGGCAAGCATCGTAACAGGAAGTACACCGGGTACATTTATCCAGGTTGATATAGGCGACTTTGCCCTTTTCCCACTCAATTGCATCCACCGGACAAACGCGCGGGCAAACACCACACTTCTTACATTTGTCTTCGATCACGCGGAAGTGCAACAGTTCCTTACAGCTGTGAGATGGACACTCCTTATCCTTGATATGGGTCTCATACTCGTTCCGGAAATAACGAATGGTTGATAAAACCGGATTCGGAGCGGTCTGGCCCAGACCACAGAGCGAACTCTTCTTGATATCGTGGGCCATATCCTGGAGCATTTCGATATCGCCCTCCTGTCCTTTGCCCTGGGTAATCCGCTCGAGAATTTCGAGCATAATCTTCAGGCCAATGCGACAGGGAATACATTTACCGCATGACTCAACCCGGGTGAAATTGAGGAAGAAGCG
This sequence comes from Pelovirga sp., assembly GCF_059864205.1. NCBI lineage: Bacteria > Pseudomonadati > Thermodesulfobacteriota > Desulfuromonadia > Geobacterales > Geobacteraceae > Pelovirga > Pelovirga sp. The sequence goes on along the minus strand of NZ_JCBCBS010000217.1, from coordinate 53,650 downwards.
TGCAATATCAACCATACAGGTGGTCTCGTCCATCACCACCAGACCACCGGAACCCATCATTGCACCGGCTTTGATCAGCGAATCGTAATCAACCTCGGCATCCAGGGCCTCGGTCGGCAGACAACCACCGGAAGGACCGCCAGCCTGTACCGCTTTGAATTTGCGATTATTGAGAATGCCACCACAGACATCGTAGATGACTTCCTTCATGGTGGTTCCAGCCGGAACCTCAACCAGACCGGTGTGCTTGACCTTGCCGGTCAGAGCAAAAATCTTGGTTCCCTTGGTGCCTTCGGTACCGATAGAAGAAAACCAATCAGCGCCGTTATAGAAGATGTAAGCGACGTTAGCGAAGGTCTCAACATTATTGATGTTGGTCGGATAGCCCCACAAGCCGCGCACCGCTGGAAATGGTGGACGGGGACGGGACATGCCGCGCTGTCCCTCGATGGAGGCCATCAACGCCGTTTCTTCGCCACAGACAAAAGCTCCGGCACCGGCCTTGATGCGCATATCAAGGTCAAAGCCTAATCCCATGCAGTTCTTACCAAGAAATCCTTTTTCGTAACAGGTATCAATGGCAAGCTGCAAGCGCTTGATCGCCAGGGGATACTCAGCGCGCACATAGACATAGGCAAATTTACAGCCGATAGCATAGGCGCCGATCATCAAACCCTCGATCAGACCATAGGGGTCGCCTTCAAGCACTGAACGGTCCATAAAGGCCCCGGGGTCACCCTCGTCCGCATTACAGATCAGATACTTGGTATCGCCCGGAGATCCTTTGGCAAAGGACCATTTCAGACCGGTCGGGAAGCCACCACCGCCACGGCCACGCAGACCGGATTTCTTAACCTCGTTAATGACCTCGTCCTGGCTCATGGTGACGGCTTTTTGGATACCGGTAAATCCGCGATGAGCAAGAAAATCATCAAGACTTTCAGCGTCGATGGTGCCGCAGCGGGAGAAGATAATGCGTTGCTGCTTTTCGAGGAATTGGTGGTAATAAGGGCCTGCCACCTTTTTTTCGACCGGGTTGCCTCCCAGAACATGTTCGTCAACGATCTGGGGAACCAGGTCAGGGGTCACAAAATCGTAGGTGACCGGCTCTTCCCCCGGCTTGCAGATGTCAACCAGAACATCATTAGCACAGAGGCCGCGACAGCCGGTGGTGTTGACATCACAGGCACTGCCGATCTTGGCGGCAACACCCTTTTTTTCAAACTCCGCCTCAAAGGCTGCGACAACAGATGCAGCGCCGGAGGCTAGTCCACCTGTTCCTGTACAAATAAGGACCTTCAGATTTTCTGCAGTTTCGGACATAGAATCTTTCCTCGATACCAAAAGCGGTGTCTTTTTTGAGTCAGTCCATTGCCTTGTATTTTTCAATAACTTCGGCAGTTTTCTGGACAGTAATGCTGCCGTAGGTCGCATCATTGACCATAATGACGGGGGCCATTCCACAAGCACCGATACAGGCGACATACTCCGCTGTAAATTTCAGATCCTCAGTGGTTTCCGCATGACTAATTCCCAGTCTCTCAACAATCGCGTCGCCGATACGACCGGCCCCCTTAACGTGGCAGGCAGTCCCCATGCAGACACGGATAATGTACTTACCCCGCGGCTTGAGATGAAACTGGGCATAAAAGGTCAATACTCCGTAAATCTGACTGGCATAGACATTGAGCCGCTCGGCAGCCAGATGAACCGTTGCTTCCGGGATATAACCATAAGCTTCCTGGATCCCCTGCAAGACCGGCATCAGATTGCCATGAATATCGATGTACTTGTCGATCACCTCATTTGCTGCGGTCAGATCTATTTCTTCCAGTTCTTCGACCTGTTCCTCAGCTTGCTGCACGTTTTCTGTCATAGCATCCTCATAGTACAAGCGGGTAGATTAACGGTCGATTTCACCAAGAACGATGTCAAGGGTTCCGATAACGGCGATAACATCAGCCAGCAGGCGGCCCTCCACCATTTGTGGCAATCCCTGAAGATTGATAAAGGACGGTGGGCGCACCTTCATGCGATAAGGATGGGCACTGCCATCAGATACCAGATAGTAGCCAAGCTCGCCCTTAGGCGCTTCGATCCCCTGGTAAACCTCCCCAGCTTCCGGCTTAAACCCTTCAGTGATGATTTTGAAGTGATGAATCAAACCTTCGATGGTATTCACCACATCCTGCTTTGGCGGCAGCACAACTTTCGGACAATCTGCCAGGATTGGGCCCGGCTTCAGCTTATCTAGGGCCTGAAGAATAATCAGGCTCGCCTGGCGCATCTCGTCGAGTCGCACCTTGTAACGGGCGAAGGTATCCCCTTCCTGACGAACAGGAACTTCAAATTGATAGTCTTCATAGCCGCTGTAGGGATTGTCGCGACGCAGATCCCAGTCAACGCCGGAAGCGCGCAGGCCCGGTCCGGTAATCCCGATATCGATGGCTGCCTCGGCGGTGATGGTACCGACGCCGATGGTTCGCTTCTGCCAGATCCGGTTGCCGGTGAGCAGCCCTTCATATTCGTCAATATGGGCAGGCATCCCTTCCGCATACTCACGCATTGCCTGCTCAACACCGGCGGGAAGGTCAGCAGAGAGACCACCTACCCGGAAATAGTTAGAGGTCATCCGGGCGCCGGAAATCTTTTCGTACAGGTCGGTAATCACCTCACGCTCACGAAAGCAGTAGAGAAAAACGGTCATCGCACCAATATCCAGGGCGTGGGTCGCCAGCCATACGAGGTGACTTTTAAGCCGGGTCAACTCGGTCAGCAATACCCGGACAACCTTGGCCCGCTCAGGAATCTGATCCGTGATACCAAGCAACTTCTCAACCGCCAGGACATAGCCCAGATTGTTGCTCATGGGGGCCAGATAATCGAGCCGGTCGGTCAACGGAATAACCTGGTGGTAGGTGCGATGCTCGGAGAGCTTCTCAACACCGCGGTGCAGATAACCGATGTGCGGAGTTGCCTTGCGGACAATTTCACCATCAAGTTCCAGAATCAACTGCAACACCCCGTGAGTTGACGGGTGCTGAGGTCCCATATTGATGGTCATTAGTTCGTTGCTTTTCACTGCCATTGTATGCCTCACCCAGTTGTGGTTATGCCTGTCACCTGTAGATTAAGAAAGCCGTCCCTGATAGGGTTCACGATCCGGACCCTGAACAGGATAATCCTTACGCAGCGGATGACCGACCCAGTCTGCAGGCATCAGAATTCTGCGCGGATCAGGGTGACCAACAAAAGTGATCCCCATCAGATCCCAGCATTCCCGCTCCATCCAGTTGGCGGTACCCCAGACAGTACTCACCGTGGCAATCTGGGCGTCCTGCTCTTCCACCGGTGCCTTGAGGCGAAGCCGCTCTTTGGTGGTGATGTTATAGAGGTTGTAAACGACCATATAACGAGGAGTCTGACCAAGATAGTCAACGCTGCACAGATCACAAAGAAGGTTGTAGCCGCCGCTATCTCGCATAAAGGTACAGATATCGACAATTTTTTCCTTGTTGACGGTAACCGTCGTTTCTCCGCGAAACTCGACTACATCGATGATTTCGGAAGAAAATTTCGCCTTGAGTTTGTCTACAATTGCTAGATCGCTCATCGATTTATTCCTGTCATGAACAGTCGGCCGTCAAGCCTAACTGCGAATTACGTCACCAATGCCGATAGCCGCACCGAAGGTATTGCGCTCTGTGCGAATTTTTTCCTGCAGTTTCATCAACCCGTAGAGCAACCCCTCGGGGCGGGGCGGACAACCGGGGATGTAAACATCAACCGGAATGTGCTCGTCGATCCCCTGAACTGTGCTGTAGGTATCAAAAATACCACCGGAGGAGGCACAGGCACCCATGGCAATGACGTAGCGCGGCTCGGGCATCTGCTCATAAACGGTCTTGATGACCGGGAGCATTTTTTTAGTAACGGTCCCTGCGACAATCAGCACATCAGCCTGACGTGGTGATGCGCGGAACAGAATCCCCATGCGGTCAAGGTCAAAACGCGCAGCACCGGTTGCCATCATCTCGATGGCACAGCAGGCGAGACCGAAGGTCATGGGCCACATGGAACTTGCTCGCGACCAGTTAACCAGCTTATCAAGGCTCGTTGTGATGAAGCCGCTACCTAATGTTGTGGGCTGCACTACTCCCATTCCAGAGCTCCTTTTTTCCAGTCATAGATAAAGCCGATAACCAGCACGAAAATAAAAATCCCCATTGAGATAGCACCATACCAGCCTAACTGCTTGAACATAATGGCCCAGGGATAGAGAAAGGCTACCTCGACGTCGAAAACGATGAACGCAACGGCGACCAGATAGAATTTGACGGAAAAGCGCTCGTTGGCGTTGCCGATCGGCGGAACACCACACTCATATGGAGACATTTTCAATTCGCTGTAACGCTTGACTCCGATGAGCTTCGACAACACCACCGAACCGATTGCAAACGCGAAAGCGATGCCGATGACTACAATTATCGGCAAATAGAGATCCAACATAGGAAACGCTCCTTCCTTTCAAGACATTGTAGACGTGTCGCGGCCGCCGTCAAAACAGGTTTTAGCGCCACAGTGTGACGGAAATTAAGACAGTTGGCGTAACCCTGTCAAGCAAAAAATACAGTATACTGTATGCAATTGGTCTGACCTGTGTCGCTTTCTTTACATTGTAATTACAATAGTTTTTGCTTTCTAACAAAATTCAGAGTGTTTTTATCAACTAACCTGGTGGCGGTCCCTGGAGCAATCTGCAGCATCAGAAATGACACCTGAAGCATACGCCTTTGATACCTCAAGGATTTTTTAATCCCGACCAAAACCATCGTGTTTACAGTTGCCTCTATCGAACAGTTTAATCCGCGATTTACAAATTATTGCTGCGCAATCCCTTGTAACTTTTCCGCGTCAAACAAATATTCCGTGCAACAGTACTCACATCGCACGCTGGTTGGTTGATGCTGCTGGGCCAGGCTCAACAATTCTTCTGAGCCAAGGCCAATAAGCATCTGCTCTATCTGCTCGCGACTGCAGGGGCAGAAAAAGCACAAAGGAATACTTTCACAGATAGCGAAGCTTTTATTCCCGAAAATCCGGGCAAGAATCTCTGTCGGGGCAATTTTATCCCGCAGCATACTGGTGACTGGCGGCAAACCTTCGATGCGGTCAACCAGGGAATCAATTTTTTCCGGCAATTCCGGCGGCAGGGTTTGAATCAAAAAGCCCCCGGCAGCGGCTATAGCACCCGTGCTATCAAACTCAACCCCAAGCCCCAGACAGGACGGAACCTGCTCCGAACTACTCAGGTACCAGGCCAGATCCTCGCCAACCTCACTGGTCTGTAATTGCACCATGCTCTGATACGGCTTTTTCAGCCCCAGATCTTTTGTTACCGTCAAAAAACCGGCCCTGCCAATGGCTCCAGCCACATCAAATTTGTCGGCACGAGGGGGCAAACCCGGTAGTGGATTGCGGATGGTACCACGCAAACGCCCCCGGGCATCAGCTTCGACCGCCATTCGTCCGATCGGGCCATTACCTTCAACGGCCAGGGACAAGCGCTGATTACCCTTCAACAGTCCTGCCATCAGTGCGCCACCAGTTAACAGGCGCCCCAACGCAACCGTTGCAGTCAGATCGGTCTGCTGTTTGGCGCAGATTTCACTAACCGTGTGTGTAGTGACCGCAACCAGCCCGCGAAAGCATTTATCGGCACTGACAACCCGCCACAACATATCTTGCGCCAGGACATCCTCCTCGCTATTCCCCATCAGTCTTTTCCTTTGGTTTTTTCTTTGGTTTTTGGTTTAAATCTGCCGTAGCGTAGGTACCAACCTGGGGCCGTGCGGTGCTTCGCGCCGCAAGCCACCTCCTTGCCGTTATGAGCGCAATCGATAACCCTTACCTATCAACCAGGCCGCCCAGGCAAAGAGGGTAGCCGCCATAGACGCACTGATTCCAAAAGCAACGGCAAAACTGGTGTCGCCAACACCGATAATCGCATGGCGAAACCCATCAATCAGATAAAACAGGGGATTCAGATAGGAGAGGCTCGACCAGGGAGCCGGCAGAATGGATATGGGATAAAACACGCCACCCAGATAGATCAGCGGCAGAATCATGAAATTGGTATAGACCGACAGGGTATCAAAATTATGGGCGTAGATCGCCGCAATCAGGCCGAATTGAGCAAACAAAAAACTGGCGATCATCGCCATTAAGGCTGCCAGCAACGGATATTCCCAGGGCAGGGTAGCGAACAGCAGGGAAATCACCAGCACCACCGAGCCAACCAGCAGACCACGCAACATCGCCGCCAGGGTATAAGCCATGATGAACTGCGGTGGCGTCACCGGTGTCACCAGCAGGTCGACAATCCCGCCGAGATAACGTGACATAAACAGGGATGATGAGGTGTTGGCAAAGGAATTATTAATCACTCCCATGATAATCAGGCCGGGGATAACAAATTGCGCATAGCTGAACCCTTCCAGCACCGTTAAGCGGTTACCCAGGGTGGCGCCAAAGACAAACAGGTACAAAGAAGCGGTAACAATCGGCGCCAGCAGGGTCTGGGTCGAAACGCGCCGAAAGCGTAGAATCTCTTTACGCAACAGGGTGACGAAGGGCAGCCAGGCATAAAAACGATTATCAGGCTGCTGAACCATTATTGCCTCCGCCCATGCCGGTTAATTGAATAAAAACCTCTTCCAACCCGCTTTGATCGGTTTCGAAATCGCGGATATTCAACCCCGACTGGCACAATTGCTTAAGCATGGTGCCGGCATTGGCTCCGGCGGGGAGATTCAGCACCAGAACCGCCCCACCATGTTCAACGTTGGGGGCATACGCCTCCAACCCTGCGGGCAGCACAGCCAATGGCTCTTCAAGCCACAATTTGAGACGTCGATTGGAAAGTTTACGCACCAGATCATGGGTCGGCTCAAGGGCGATCATTTCACCATGATGCATGATGCCGATGCGGTCACACATCTGCTCGGCTTCTTCAAGATAGTGCGTCGTCAGTAAAATCGTTGTGCCCTTCTTATTGATTTCCCTGACAAACTCCCACAGTCCGTGGCGCAACTCGACATCAACCCCGGCGGTAGGTTCATCGAGAATCAGCAGGCGCGGACGGTGAATCAGCGCCTTGGCGATCATAAAGCGCCGCTTCATGCCACCTGAGAGTTTGATCATCACCTTGCCCAGGTGAGGGCGCAACCCGAGGCGATCGATCAACAGATTACGCCAGGCAGGATCATCCTTGACTCCGTAGTAGCCCGAGTGAATTTCCAACGCTTGTTGAATGGTGAAGAAATTGTCGATGACTATTTCCTGGTGAACAACCCCGAGCAAGCGGCGGGTATAGCGATAGTCTTTCTGGTTATCATAGCCAAAAGCCTGAACCTGTCCCCGGCCAATCCTGACGACACCGGCAACCATGTTGATGGTCGTGCTCTTGCCGGCACCATTGGGGCCAAGCAAGCCGAAGATTTCCCCCTCAGGAATGGCAAAAGAGAGGCCCTTGACGGCAGGTATACCGGCGAACTCTTTGTATAGATCGGTGATTTCGAGTGCATTCATGGTGCGAACTATATCTATCGTCTCCGCCTTATGCAACAGCATTCAAACTATTGAATTTATCAACACCCTTTGACCCCAAAAAAACAGCCCACATTAGGTGAGCTGTTTTTTTAATAACCATCTGATTTTAAGGGTTACTTGATTTCAAAAGTACCATCGGCCTTGTATTCTACCGCGTACGGAAGATAGACAACGCCTTTTTCGTTCTTGTAGTTGCCGTCTTCAATCTCATCCTGCAGAGCGAAAAAGGCACCACCGGAACGTGCGCCAGTTGCACAGACAAAGACAACCTTTTTGTCGATTGGCAACTTGGCAATAACAGCTTCGATATTATTGTAGAACTCACCATCTGGAATCAGAGTAGCACCGGGTATATGACCTTCGTCGAACTCACGCTCGCTCCGCACGTCAACGATAAACAAACTGCCGGCGGCGATTCCTTTATGCAGGTCCTCTTTACTGATCGTTGGGGAAGGCCCTTTAGGCACCTCAACGATTCCACTGGCATCATTACCCCAGGTGCCGTGACCGGCTTTTTTCCAGGCCGGGATACCTTCAGCGTAAACGCGTACTTTTTTGTAGCCCATAGCCAGTGCGGCATTGGCACTCTTATGACTCAAGTCACAGTGATGACCGCCGCAGTAGAAGATCAACAGGGTATCTTTGTCCGTCGGCAACAGGCCTTTTTTCTGTTCCCACAAAACCCAGGGAATTGAAATGGATCCGGGGATATGTTCTTTCTGGCTGACCAGATGGGGGCGCGCATCAATCAAGGCAAATCCACCCTTGGCACTGTCATCAACCAGCGCTTTTATCGGGCCAGTTTGAATAATGGTGTAGTTTCCTGCCGCGGTCCAGCCAGGCTCTCCTTCGTACCAGGCGCTGATGTTGGTAAACCCGAGAGCCTGTGCCTTTTCGCTTGCAGCCTTGGTAAAGGGACAGGCCAAACCACCACAATAGAAAATAACAGGTTTATCCTTAGGCAAATTGGGGATATCTGTCTCAAATTTCGGGGTCGCAATATGGATAGACCCCGGCACCGTGTCCGCCGTAAAACGGGTAATAGGACGGGTATCCACCAAGACAAACGTGTCGTTCTTATCCAGAGTTGCCTGGATCAGCGGGGCATCGCCGTATACTTCCTTGAACAGGGCCATGACCTCCTGGGTGGTGATGGCAATCTTGGGATCCTGTTCCACCAGTTTGGTGTGCCCCTGCGCCGACGGCGTTACTGCCGCTGTCGGTGCGGTTGTCGCGCAGCCGGCTGCAAACAGCAGCAGGGCGACAAGTGGCAGCAATGTGACTCGCAAAAATCGCATCCTTGACTCCTTTCCTTCGCGTTACGGGGTTATGAAATACAATGCAGCTAATTTCTTTATAAAATCAGCGCATTAGGATAATCCGTTCGCCAGATCCTGTGATCATCAAAGCGGGCAACGACTAGTGCTGTAACCTGCCCTTAATGATGCTCTTCAGCGTCCAGATTAAAAATCATATTGGCCGCGATATACATCAGCAGACACAGGCCGATGCCTCCCAAAACAATGCCAATCTCCGTTATCGTTGGTGCATAACTGACCAATCCACCGGCACCCACAACTTCGGGATCATAGCGCATCGGCTTAAGCTGACCGGCAACAACCAGGTTGTAACGCATGAAGAAAATTCCGACCATGCTGCTGGCTGCGGCAAAGACTGCCACTCCCAGATTTTTGCCCTTAGTAACCAGAATCAGCACAAAGGGTAATACCATCCCCAGAAACACTTCGAAACCCCAGTAGCTGACCCAAAGTGGTCCATTGACCAGTGCCATCATTGCCTCGTATTTTCCTGGAGCTCCGGCATACAGTGAAGAGAACAACTTCCAGATACCAAAAAAAATGAGCACGCCGAGCAGGAAGCAAAAAAGCTTGCTGATCGTTAACATGGTGTCACGCACATTATCAGGCATCTTCTCCTTCATATAACGTACGGCAAATAGCAGCAGGACAATGGCACAGCCGGTAACTGCTGCCGAAAGGATAAAATAGATCGGCAAAAAGGGACCACTCCACCACTTCCGCGCGTCAAGCAGTCCGAAAACGGCACCGAGATTGGAGTGTGCGGCAATCCCTGCGACAAAGGCCGCCAACCCCGCATAGCCGGCATATTTATGATGAACTTTCATCATAAATCCAAATTCCAACAGGATAAACAGCAGATATAAGCCGTACAGAGTACCCATCCACCAGATGGCCGCAGCAAAATTGGGGGAGACAAAATTGTAAATCAACATGCGGAAGGGATAGCCGATCTCTGTTGCAATGACGGCAAAACCGGCAAGAATAGTAGCAATTGCCATGACAATGGCGCGCTTACCGATCACCTCAAACTGCTTGAAGCCAAAAACGTGCCCCAGGGATGAGACCAGACACAGGCCGGTACTCGAAACCACAAAAAAAACATAGGTTGATATCAGGATGCCCCATGGTACCTGTCGCGAAGTGCCGTAGGCATCATGACCATGGATGAAGTAATTGACCAATGCTGCCAGACCAATGACAACCAGAATTCCGGCCCAAAGGGTCCATACGACTCCGCGGGGAGAAAAAGAACTCTTCACATTCTGGATTGCACTGCCAATCAGTGTACTCATATCTTTGCACCTCACGTCAGGTAGTAGAGATTTGGTTTGGTTCCGGCTTCCGGCTTGATGACAAAATAATGCCGACTTGCCAGAATCTTGGAAACCTCACTCTCAGGATCGTTTAAATCGCCGAAAACCCTGACTTTCGTCGGACAGGTGTCGACACAGGCCGGTAATTTCCCGGTGTAGATACGATGGGCACAGAAGGTACATTTATCGATGGCTTTTTTCTGCTTGGATACGTAGCGGGCGTCATAGGGACAGGCTGCGATACAGGTTGAGCAGACGATACAGCGCTTATAATCCATCATGATCAGCCCATCGTCATTTTTATAGGTCGCGCTGGTCGGGCATACCTTATAGCACGGGGTGTTGGCGCAATGATGGCACTGACTTGGCTCGAAACGCTGCTTCAGGTTCGGGTAAGTCCCCTCAACACCCTTGGAGGTAATCCAGTTACGGTACACTTCGCGGCGCCCATTGGCTTCGATTCCATTTTCACGCTTACAGGCAACGTCACAGGCCTTGCAGTCGATACATTTTGCTGAGTCGATGACCATCGCCCAGTGTTTGTTTTTTGCTCCGGCCATGGCTTAAACCCTCCTTATTTCTACAATCGTTTCATGCATCAGCGCATTACCTGAAATCGACTCGAAATGTGATTCAAGAATTGCTGCCTGGGCCGCTCCTTTGCCATGAACCAGACGCTTGGCCTTGGAAAGGCTGCCGTAGCCATGAGCATAGAACACACAGTCAGGGCGAATGGCCTCGGTCACCCTCGCCTTAATCTTCACTTCACCACCGGTGCGGTTTTTCATCTGCACGGTATCCCCGGATTTGATGCCGAGCTTTTTCGCTGACTTGGTATTGATCCAGACGCTGTTTTCCGACATGTGCCAGTTCAGTTCCGGAAAGGCCGCTGTCATTGAGTGCGTATGAATCGCATGGCGCCCGACTAAAAAGCGGAAGCGGTTTTCGGGGATTTCTTCGACTGGCTTATAGGTCGGCAGCGGGTCGAGACCACGGCCGGCAAAATCTTCACTGTAAAACTCCACCTTTCCGCTCGGTGTGTTGATGGCATTTTTACCGCTGCGATAGGCGCCGATTTCCGCTTTGCGGCCATCGGTGAAAAAGCCCTTTTCCTTAAGCATTTCCAGACTACCGGGATAGTCGGCCATGAAGTTGCGGGCATGACTTTCAACGTCCCCTTCAAAATACTCATTCAGGAAGTCACCATCCTCATCGGCAAAATACCCGGCCAGTCCCTTGATGATGTCAAAACCGGGCTTGGTATCATACAGAGGCTGGATGAGGGGCTGACGAATCACGACATAAGGCACGATGCCGGCCAGGCTGTAGGGCGGATCAAAGCGTTCCAGATAATTTGACTCGGGCAATACCACATCGGCATGCCAGGCGGTATCACTCATGTAGGTATCAATAGAAACGATAATGTCGAGTTTATCGAATAGTTCTAGTGTCTTACTACGATCCGGAACCGAGTCAACCACATTCTGTTTGTAAATAAACAATCCACGGATAGCGTACGGATCAGCCCTCAAAGCACGCTCGCGCCAGGCAATCCAGGAGCCATCACGGGGATTAAGGAAGGTTACGTCATCCGCTTCAAGTCGCGGTCTGGTCAAGTCGTACCAGGCCGGCTCGTAAAAATAGTTCCGCAGCGGAATCGACGCATTAGGAATCAGGCCACCGGGGCGATCAAAGCTGCCACAGATGGCATTGACCATGGCGACAGCCCGACGCATCTGCACATCTTCACCCTGCCAACCGGAACGACGGCCGGGATAGTAGACAGCGCCCGGAGTCGAAGCAAAATCACGGGCTATTTTCTCAATTTCTGCCGCCGGAATCTCTGTTTCCAGCTCGGCCCAACGTGGCGTGTATTGCCTGACATGCTGCGCCAACTCGTCAAAGCCGACACAATGGTTACTCACAAACTCTTTGTCATAGCGATTTTCACCAATGATCACATGCATCATTGCCAAAGCAAAGGCCATGTCGGTACCCGGCTTGATCGGATACCATCTGGTGGCTTTAGCCGCCGTCCTGGTAAAACGCGGGTCAAGACAGATGATCGTTTTTCTGGGATCGCCGAACATGTCCATGGTGTCAGGAGTAAAGAAGGACTCGGCACGATCTGCCCCGGCAAGAATGATATAGGGGGAATTTTTTACATCTGCCCAGGGATAGGTACCAAAAACCGACATGTTACCGCGAATATTGGAGCTCAGACAGAGGGTTGGATGACGCAAGGAGTTGGGCGAACCAAAAATTTCGCGAAACTGGTTCCAGTAATGTTCGTGGTAAGTGCCTTCGGAAGAAACAAAACCAATGCAGGAACGGTGGCCCCCTTCTTCCGCAACGACCTTGTTGGTTTTTTCGGCAATATAAGCATAAGCTTCATCCCAGGTGGCTTTTTTCCACTTGCCCTCTCCGCGCTTACCGGTGCGGATCAGCGGATATTTTACCCGGTCCGGGTCATAGGGGGTCGCTGCGCCTGCATTACCGCGCGCGCACATCATCCCCCGTGCTTTGGTAAACTCCGGCTCCGGCTCCAGACGCCTGATGACACCATCGACAACCTGCCCGCGGAAAACGCATTTATTGGTACAAATGGCACAGCTCGAGGCAACATAATTGAGAACCCCACTTGGCTGTTTCCCAGCCTCCGCCCAGCCGGCAAAACGCATCCCTGCCACCGGGACCAAGCCTAAGCAGCCGATCCCCGCAACCGAGCCTTTAAGAAAATTCCTGCGAGATATGCTCATTTTCAGTCAATCTCCTTGATTTTTTAATATTCCCAGGACTTCCCGGTTCTTGCCCCCCCCTGTTCCCGCAAGGGCGCGAAGCAATAATATTTTCAAGTCGCGGCATTAAAGATAAGAATTTCAGGCAGCTCTTCTATTATCCGGCAAAGCTCTTTACCTGCATCAGCATAGAGGCCCGTCTTATCGTGTTCTTTCAGGGTCTCGGCAAAAAGACGGGGCCAACGCTGGTAAAAACTGGATACCAGGGAGCGGACATCAGCCTCACTGCCCTCTACCGACAACATTAACACCAACACTTCCACCATCATTGGTATGTAATCGGGCGGAAAAGAAGCATCAATCTCTATGCCCGCTTCTCTACAAAAGCCACTGAATCGCGACATGAAATTGAGGCGATCTTCTTTTTCTACATAGCAACCGGCAAAAGGAGGAGCGCTAACTCCGCCGAGATCGTTGATGAATAAACGTACATAACAGTTTTCCAACTTCTCAAAGCTGAAGCCACAAAGCTCAGCGATCTCGGCCGTTGGATAATCAAGCAACGCGACCAGTTCAAGCAGGCGTTGACCAATCTGCTGTTTATTTTGAGTTGTCACAAAGTCAACTTAACCGCAGGATTCAGGCTTCTGATTCATCGGATCATCGGAATCAGAAGCGTGGCTGTGAAGAAACAAAAATACGTGATTGATAGCGCGCTGGGTCAAGCCAGCGCCACCACAGGGAAGCTTGTCTTTGTCAGTCGTGAGCAGCTGTTGCCATTCGGCACGGGTGTGCGCTCCGGGAACAGGGATCTGTTCATCACATTTTTGTGCTTGTCCGGTAAACCAGGCCCACTGACCACGATCCTTGTTGGCACTCTCCCAACCGCTGATATCAAAAGCCATTGCACCGGCTGGAAGGGTCAAGGCTGCTGCAACAATAAGTACCAATACTTTCTTCATGATGAGACTCCTTTTTAGACAGATTGTTCGTTCTAAAGTTTGCGCCAAAAATAACGTTGCTATTCAGCTCTATCCTTGCACCGGGCCTTTGAATCCCATGTCAAGGGACGCGATTGTTTCCCGCCGGGTCATCCATGACCGCTTTTTGTCGCCGTCCATGGCGACAAAAACCCTTGCCGCAGGATCCAAAGGCCCGGTGCTGAACAGATACAAAATAACAATGTCAAATGGTACCATCGCGGTAAAATCAAACACTGTTATAGAAAGAATGTTCTTTTTTATTGCTGATTATAAAAAATACCCGCTTGGGGCTGATTAAACCTGTTTGTAAAAAACATTAACGCAACTGTAACTGCTTCACCCTCAACTGTCAACAAAAACCGTGGTCACGCGCACTGACAAACTGCGCAATTACACAGTTTTTGTTTCTCACGCTTTAATGGCATCCCAGGCGTTCTGAATAAACTCGGCGCTCAACTCCGACAAGGGCCTGGGCAGAACACACTGCAAATTAAGCTGCGCCGCGCGCAGAATAATTCCGGTAAAACTCACTGCACTGACAAAAAAATCCCCTTGTTTCACCTCTCCGCGCGACATCCCCTCGGTTACGATCTGCCTAACAAGGCGAAAGGGTTCGGTCAGACAAACCGGCGGCATGTCCTCCAAAAAATCGGCGTGGCGCATGAACAACAGATACTCCATCCTGGTGGGATCTTTTTCTGTCACCTCAAAGACTATTTCCGCAAAGGCGTGCAGCTTATCGTAAGTACTTTCACGGTCTCTCAGTCGTTCCAGAAACATCGCGTGAAAATCCTTCATGGTTTCCGCCTGCACCGTCGCCGCCAGATTTTCCTTGCTGCCAAACAAATTATAGATGGCGCCGGTACTGACACCTGAATCCTGAACAATATCCGGTACTGAAACCCGATGGTAGCCCTTCCGGACAAAGAGCTGGCGGGCAGACTCGAGAACACAGCGGGCCTTATTTTCCGGATCGATAGTACGTACTTTAAGTCGGCCAGGGGGACTTATCGGCGCCTTGACATGTTGCATTGTAAACACTCCATAAATTTTGAACGATTATTCTTTCTCTTTTTTTAAAAAGCAACAATAAAATCAGGCAAGCATCATTTTCTCTTTTTTATTTAATTATTCATATATCTGGAAAGTGTGCTCTGATTGCCTTTCAGGCGCTTCTGACATATAAACAAGGGACGAAGGAAAAAGAGCTCGCTAAGCACCGTCACTTCAGGCGCCGAAGTTGGAGCAGCGGTTAATTTTACCCTTAGCAGAAAGACTATTCATGGGATACAAAACTCTGCGACAAGCACTCAACGATCTTGAACAAACCGGACAACTGATCCGCATCAACCGTCCCATTGATGCCGATCTGCTGGCCGGAGCGATTCAACGCCGGGTTTACCAACACCAGGGTCCGACGTTGCTGTTTACCCATCTGAAGGGGTGCCGCTTTGCCGCTGTCGCGAATCTTTTCGGCACCCTGGAACGTACCCGCTTTCTGTTTCGCGACACGCTGCGCCGCATCGACACCCTGGTTAAACTCAAGCTCGACCCTAAACATCTACTGCGCTCTCCTGCGGCTCTCCTCAATGCCCCGCTGGGAGCCTTGCATCTTTTGCCCCGCAAGATCAGTAACGGCCCGATCCTTGCCGGACAAACCACGTTGAGGGCCTTGCCGCAGATCAAGAGCTGGCCCGACGACGGCGGAGCCTTTATTACCCTGCCCCAGGTGTACAGCGAAAGTGCCGAAAAGCCGGGTCTGCGTCATGCCAATCTGGGCATGTATCGGGTGCAGATTTCCGGTAACGCCTATGAAGCGGATCGCGAAGCCGGTCTCCACTATCAACTGCATCGTGGTATTGGGGTGCATCAGCGCGAGGCCCTTGACAAGGGATTGCCCTTCAAGGTCAATGTTTTTGTCGGCGGCCCGCCGAGCCTCACGGTCGCTGCGGTCATGCCCTTGCCGGAGGGGATGCCGGAGCTGTCCTTCGCCGGACTGCTGGGCGGCCAGCGCCTTACCATGGTGCAACCGGAAGGATTTCTGCCGATGCCGGCGGAGGCTGACTTTGTCATCTGCGGCACCGTTGATCCTGAGCAACTAAAACCGGAAGGGCCCTTCGGCGATCACCTCGGTTATTACAGCCTGGCCCATAATTTTCCCGTCCTCAAGGTGGAACGGGTCTATCATCGGCCTGATGCCATCTGGCCCTTTACCACCGTTGGCCGACCTCCCCAGGAAGACACCAGCTTCGGCGCCTTTATCCACGAACTTACCGGCGCGCTGATCCCTGATGTGCTCCCCGGCATTAAAGCGGTCCATGCGGTTGACGCTGCCGGTGTTCATCCGTTGCTGCTGGCAATCGGCAGCGAGCGTTACACCCCCTTCGACCAGACCGATCGCCCCCAGGAACTGCTGACCCAGGCTTGCGCTATCCTCGGACAGGGGCAACTGTCGTTGGCCAAGTATCTGCTGATGGTCGCGGCTAACGACAATCCCGACCTCGATATTCACGATATTCCAGCCTTTTTCCAGCACCTTCTTGAACGTATCGACTGGCGCCGCGACCTGCATTTTCATACCGCGACCACCATCGACACCCTCGACTACAGCGGCCACGGGCTGAACCAGGGATCAAAAGTGGTGATGGCCGCGACGGGGGGAAAACGCCGCGAGCTGCCTGTACAGATTCCAGCTGAGCTTGATCTACCGGTCGGTTTTTCGGCTCCACGCCTGGCTACTGCCGGCATTCTACTGATTAACGGGCCAACCTGCAGCGCCCACAGCAGCGAAGGAGATCCAGATTTGCTGCGCCTGTGCAGCTATTACGCCAGCGATCATCCCATCAACAGGTTTCCTTTGATTATCGTTGTCAACGACAGTGATTTCTGCTCTGCTACCCTGAACAACTGGCTGTGGGTCACCTTTACCCGCTCCAACCCGGCCAATGATCTTTACGGTATTGCAGCCTGGAATCGCAACAAGCACTGGGGCTGTGATGGCTCTGTGGTGATCGATGCGCGCATCAAGCCGCACCATGCGCCGCCCTTGATTGACGATCCGCATATCGAAAAGCAGGTCGACGAACTTGGAGCTGCGGGGGGGCCACTGCATGGCATTATTTGACAAAGGGTCCACTATGAGCGAACTGCCGGAATTTTTACATAAAAGTGCGCTGCGCAAACTTGATGATTTTTGCCGAAGCGCAGGCCAACGCCCGATAAACCCGCGCCAGCTGAATTATCGCTTTGCCGGTTTACAGGTTCATCTATTTGAAGTCAGAATGGGAACAGGCAAGACGACAACAACCCACGAACGGCCTATGGCCCAACTGCGTTTCAACCCGGAGCTGAACCAGTGGAGCCTGCACCACCAGAACGGTTCACACTGGCAGCTCTATCTGGGCGTCGGTCCGACCCTGGAGCTGGACAAACTGCTGACCGCCATCAACCAGGATCCATTACGCTTTTTCCGGCACGACTAAATTACCTATTTCCCCACTTCCCACTTCCCACTACCCATCTACCTCTTGCACACCAGGAAGACTCCAATCAACAGCAACGCAATGCCAAGGATACGCTTGCCGTCAACGGGGATTCCGCGCATGCCGAAAACCCCATAATGATCCATCACCAGACCGGCGGCCAGTTGGGAGGCAATCGTTAAAGCCAGCACCGCTGTGGTGCCGATGCGCGGCACCCCGATAATCGTCATGGTCACAAAAAAAGCCCCAAACAGCCCGCCGGTGAGCTGCCACCAGGGCACCTCAACAACCCGCCGGAAGCTTCCTTGACCGGACAGCAGAGAAATCAGCAGCAACACCAGGGTGCCGACGGCAAACGAGATAGTGGCAGCTTCGAGAAAGCCGGTCTTTTGCGCCAGCCGGGCATTAATCGAGGGCTGAATCGCAACAGCTACACCACCACAGGCAATCAACAGCATGAGTACCAGGTTCGACATCTGCTACCCCTCGCGTTCGGTCTGACACTCAATACAGAAAGGGGTCTCGGGTCGTGCCTCAAGACGCCTTAAGCTGATCGGCTCTTCACAGCTGCGACACAATCCGTAACGTCCACCTTTCAATGCCCGCAAGGCAGCATCAATCAGTACCAGACGACGCTGATGTCCTTCACGATTGGCTTTAGCCATGGCCTGCTGCTGCATCGCATCAACCCGGGACAGACGACCAATGGATAATTCGAGATCAACAGGGCGGCTACTGTCGATAGAGTCGGTCAGCAACTGCTCGATATCCGTTTTCAACTGCAGCAGCTTTTTGCCAAACTGCTGCAGCTCTGCGTCATTAAGTTCCATTACTTTATCCGCTGTCGAACCAGCCTGGAAATGGCCTTGAAATCATCACTACCGGCCACCTTGATCAACTGAAATAGTACCGTTTCCGTTGTTGTAATCACTGCACCGGCGGCAGCTGCCAGTTCCAGGGCAGTGGCATAATCACTGGCGAAGCGCGAACTGACGGCATCGCGTACCAGGTGGACACCATACCCCTGATCAAGTAGGTCGATCACTGTCTGCAATACGCAGACATGGGTTTCCATACCAACCACAACGATCTGTCGGGCATTGGTTTCACGCAAGGCCGAAACAAAACCTTCATCACCGCAGCAACTGAATGTCAGTTTTTCAATACAGCTTTGCTCGGTAGCACTCTGCAACTCGGTAATCGTGTGTCCGAGCCCTTTTGAATACTGCTCGGTAGCGATCATCGGCAAGCCAAGGGTCTTAAAACCTGCTATCAGCAATGGCACATTCTGCAGCAACTGCTGATAAAGTTGCTGATCCATTGCCCCTACCAATTTGTCCTGGACATCGACAACCAGCAGCGCTGTGTGTGAAGCCTCCAACCAAAATTTATTTCTAATTTCTGCCATGATTCGCTCCTTTTTTGCTTTTATGACATTCCTATGTGATTTGAGTCCAAAGCCTGCTGGTGTTTAACCAGCATACCTTACAATATCCTGACAGAAACTGACAGGATGTTGTAAAACCCTTAACAGCGCCCTGTCATATCGACAGGCTGATCTGCTTGTCAGTATAGAGTGCAAAAACACCGGGGAAGCGTTCAAAAAGGATGGCACGACGTTTGTCCTCGTCCATTTCGCCGACAGCGACAATAATGCGGATGTCGATCACAAGGGCGCAATCGTACTGCGTTTTGACTTGCGGGTGAAATTCCACCCGTAAACGTCTGGTGGCACAACGAAATGATCCGTCACGGGCAATGGCATCGACCAGCACCGGCCCTTCCTGACCCGGCAACAATTCCAGATGAAGATAGCGGAGCTGCACCGCCGATAACCCCCTGCTGAAATAGGGGAGAACATTTTGCTCGACCTCGAGGGGTGGGCCAAAGCCAATATCAGGGGCGACGATCAAGGGGCGAATCTGGGCGGCCAGATGATTAAGTCCAGAGTCAGGCACCTGGTGGGCTTGCAGCAATTCAAAAAGCTCTTTGTCGGCGTGGGCAACACCGATGTTTCCCAGGTTATTCACCAGCGTCGAATAATTGATCCGTTCCAGCTGTCCGAACTCTTTTAAGCGGTCAATCAAGTGCCGCATGGCAACAAAACGCCGGCGCAGGTGCGTGTCTTTTTTTTCCCGCGCCTGATCCTGGGTACGGGGTTTTTCATCATAGGGCTGCTGCGGGTCGATGCGCGGATAGGGCTGGACCGGCTCCACTTCACGGTAGAGCAGATAACCCTGGGTATCGGTGACACGTAAGTCGGCCATGGCCTTCCATCTCTCGCTGGCATTGAGCAACCGGCTGAAAAACCAAAAAAACAACCTTTCCACCTACCTGTCGACAGCAGCCGCCCTGTCCTTTAGGGATTTTTTTCATCGCGTTGAACCGCCAGAGCATTCCAGCTCTGCTGAACCGGCATCAATTCAATGGCATTAATATTGACATGGGAGGGCTGGGTGACCACCCAGTAGACGGTTGCGGCAATATCTTCAGGGCGCAAGGGGGTAACTCCCCGATACACCTGGGCGGCCTTGTCCGTATCCCCCTTGAAGCGCACCTGGGAAAATTCACTCTCGGCCATTCCCGGCGCAATATAGGTAACCCGCACCCGCTTCCCAAGCAAATCAGCACGCAGATTACGGCTGAATTGCTCCACAAAGGCCTTGGTGGCACCGTAGACATTACCACCCGGATAGGGCCAGCTACCGGCGGTGGACCCGATATTGACGACATGACCGCTGTTGCGCTTGACCATCTGTGGCAACAGCGCCCGGGTACAGTAAGTCAGTCCCTTGATATTGGTGTCGATCATGGTATCCCAGTCATCAATATCAACATCCCAGGCGGGTTCCAGCCCCAGGGCCAAACCGGCATTATTGAGCAACACATCGACAGCAGACAGATCGCCAAGCTGGGTGAACACCGCCCCTCGATCACGCACATCAAGGGTCAAGATAGCGCTGACCGCGTCTCCGAGTTCCTGCTGTAACGCCTGCAGGCGTTCGGCGCGGCGGCCAGCAAGGATCAGTTGCCAGCCATGATGGGCAAACAGACGGGCACAAGCGCTACCAAACCCTGCTGTTGCCCCGGTGATCAGTATTGTTTGACTCATGATCTTCTCCTGTTACAACGGTTGTTTCCTGCGCCAGCGGTTCGGTCACTGAATCTTGACCGGCATGGCCGGCATCACTGGCAGCTGTAGCAGCCGCCACCTTTTGCTGGGCTTCTTTGGCAGTCTTTTTCTTTCTGTTATAGGACTGGCGCCTTAATACCAGCAGCATTCCCAGCAGCACCCCGACAGCAAGAACCACCATCAGCAACAAGGCAAAAGGCAGCACATACTCCCCATTGAAAAAACGCACCGCCACCGGGACACTGTTCTGGTATACAAAAGCCAGAACCACAGCCAGCAACACTGTGAACACAATAAGCTTGAATTTCATTAATAGGCTCCTGTCATTTCCGAACCGCACGCCACATGATTCCGACAAGAATTAAGTCTAACTGCTTTTAACGCAGATTTTGGATAAAAAAAAGGGGAACCCTGCTGATTCCCCAAAATGAACGTAGGAGGTAACGTTCAATAAAAGTATGTGATGGCCTTCCGACGCTGAGCAGAGCCCCGGTTGACCTATGTTCCTATCTGTAGCGCAAAGCAATATAGCGGCTGCCACTGCCTTGCCGGACCAGCAACAGAACCGTATCCCTTTTACTCTTTTCGATCAGAGAAACAACCTCCTTAGGATCATTAACATCGGCCCGGTTAACCTCTTCAATCAGGGCACCGGCCTCGATACCAGCGCGCGCGGCTACCGATCCAGGTTCAACCGCCGCCACTAACACCCCACGATTTTGCTGATAGCCGAACTGCTCGGCCAACTCCGCGGTCAACTTCTGCAACCGCAAACCGATCTGGGGCAAGGCATCCGTGCCGGCTTCAGCAGCCGGCGCTCCTTCCCCTGCGGCGATTTCGACTTCCATGGTATCAACAACGATCTTGTGTTTGCGCACTTTACCCTTACGCAAAATTTCCAGTTCAATGGTGGTACCGGGACGGGTCAAAGCCACCTGGTTGCGAAACGCAGCAACATTTTCAACCTCAGCGCCGTTTAGTTTGATGATGACATCCCCCTGTTTAAGTCCACCCTTTTCTGCTGCAGAACCTTCCATCACCTGCGATACCAGTATCCCCTGGCGCTGATCGATATCAAAGGATTCCGCCAGTTCGCGGGTCAGGTCCTGAATGTAGACGCCAATACGGCCGCGGGTAACCTTGCCGTGTTCAGCCAGCTGCAGATAAATATTTTTGGCCATATTGATGGGAATAGCGAAGCCAATGCCCATGTAACCGCCACTGCGACTGAAGATCGCTGTGTTCATGCCAATCGCCTCACCGTCCAGATTGACCAGTGGTCCGCCGGAATTACCCGGATTGATTGCGGCATCGGTCTGGATGAAATTTTCGTAATCGGTCAGACCGATGCCACTGCGCCCTTTGGCGCTGACAATCCCGGCGGTCATGGTATGAGACAGACCAAAGGGATTGCCAAAGGCCAGCACCCAATCACCAACTTCAAGATGATCTGAATCACCCAACTTGATGTAAGGAAGTTCTTCTTTCGCATCGATTCTGATCAGGGCGACATCTGTGGGAGGGTCGGCACCTACCAGCTCGGCCTCAAATTCCCGGCCATCCTGAAATTGCACGGTGATTTTGTCAGCATCCCCGACAACATGATTGTTGGTCATGATGTAGCCATCAGCAGAGATTAAAAAGCCCGAGCCCTGACCTGTCGTTCGGCGCTGAGGGCGATCCGGAGCTTCTCCCCGCGGTGGCTCGCCAAAAAAGCGGCGAAAAAACTCTTCACCAAAGGGGCTGCCCTCAAAGGGGTTAGTCCAAGGATCACGGCTGCGCACCTGGACTTCCTTTTCCACCTGGATGTAGACAACCGCCGGCGAAACATCCCGGGCAACACTGCGAAAGGCTTTACCCGTTTCACGCAAGCTGTCAAGACCGCTGTCTTGTGCCGACAGAGGAGAGAATCCACTAACCAGCAGGGTCAGCAACAACGCTAAAATTCCAATATATTTATTTTTTGCCATGATCGACTCCTTTAATTGCGCTCGCTGCGGAGACAAACATGCGCGACCAGTTCCATCATCTCGTCCAGATCAAAAGGTTTATCAATGATAGCCGCTGCACCCAGATCCCGCGCCCTGCGGTGGATACGCTCATCACCGAAGGCGGTCATGCAGATAAAGGGGATCTCCTGCATCTTACCACTGCGTCGGGCCAGAACTTCGAGGCCGTCTAATCCAGGCATGCGGATATCACTGATCACCAGATTGAAAGATCGCTGCTCTGTAAGCCTGGCCAAGAGCTGTTCTCCGTTACTGCACTGACACACCTCGTAGCTGGCATTTTCCAGCACCAGAGCGAGCAGCTCACGCAACTCTTTATCATCTTCGGCGAGAAGTACACGCGGGGTCAGATCAAGGCAAACAGCTTCCATGGGCGCTTTACATTTATCTCCGGTAACAAAGTGACATATCTGATAGAGCCAGCTAACATAGCTCTATCCCTTTTATAGGCGTATACTTCTATGAGCAAAGGCTGTGCCAAAGGGAATCACTGATGTTTCAGGCGGTTAACCTGTGACAGGGTGGGGCAGGATGACTCGATGGGGCATATTGCCCCGAACTACTAAGAAAATTTGGGGAGGGATCAGTTGTCCTTAAGCTTGCGATAGAGGGTTTTGCGGTCAACACCAAGCAGGCGAGCAGCCAGAGTACGGTTGCCATCCAGCCGATCAAGTACCTGCTGAATGTAACGCTGCTCCATCTCTTCCAGAGGAATAATCGTCTGCCCGTTATGCAGGCTGGCCGGTAGCGGCGCGCTGCCGGCAGAATGACGGACGACATCGGGAAGATCATCAACGGTAATGGTGTCGTGGAGGGTCAGGGCAACAGCCCGCTCAATCGTGTTGCGCAGCTCACGCACGTTGCCGGGCCAGGAATAGGCCAGCAGGCAAGCCGCCGCTGGTTGCGCCAGACCGAGCACCGATTTGCCAAAACGCTTACTGATCTGTTGGATAAACTTCATCGCCAGTAGCAGAATATCATCTCCGCGCCGGCGCAAAGGGGGCAGTTCGAGCTGGATCACATTCAGACGATAGAAAAGGTCGCTGCGAAAATGTCCGGCC
The DNA here is from genome assembly GCF_059864205.1 of Pelovirga sp. Classification (NCBI taxonomy): domain Bacteria; kingdom Pseudomonadati; phylum Thermodesulfobacteriota; class Desulfuromonadia; order Geobacterales; family Geobacteraceae; genus Pelovirga; species Pelovirga sp. Next base: position 29,998 of record NZ_JCBCBS010000217.1, on the reverse strand, counting down.
GCCACGGCCTGACCCAGATCACGGTGACTGGCGGCGATAATCCGGACATCACAGGCGATTTCGCCACTGCCGCCCAACGGCCGGACGCGGTGGTCTTCAAGCACCCGCAACAGTTTAGGCTGCAGCGCCAACGGCAGTTCAGCAATCTCGTCAAGCAGCAGAGTGCCGCCTGCAGCCTCAACGAACAGACCCTTGCGTGCTTCGCGAGCATCGGTAAAAGCACCGCGAACATGCCCGAAGAGCTCACTTTCCAGCAAATTTTCCGGCAGCGCCGCACAGTTGACAGCAACAAAAGGGCCACTGCCGCGCTGACTCTGGTGGTGCAAAGAACGCGCAACCAGCTCCTTGCCGGTGCCGCTTTCCCCCGCCAGCAGCACCGAGGTATCCAGACCGGCGATCTGGGCAATCTGCTGTTTGAGCTTGATCATCGGCGGGCTCTCGCCGAACAGGTCGTCCTTCGGTTGCTGGCGGCGTACCTGATCTTGCAAGCGGCGCACCGTTTCCTGCAAATGGCGATGTTGTAAACCACGATCGAGGGAAATGCTGAGCAGATCCAGATCGACCGGTTTGGTGACAAAATCGTATGCTCCTGCCCGCAACGCGGCAATCGCCGTTTCAAGGCTGCCGAAGGCCGTCATGATAATGACCGGCAAATCGGGACGGCGCTGGTGCAGTTCGGCACAGAAGTCGATGCCATTGATTTCCGGCATGTTCAGGTCGGTCAGAACAATATCGATCGGGTGCAGGCTCAACACCTCACGCGCCTGAGCCACCTTCAGCGCTGTCCACACCTGATGACCGCGCTGCTGCAGATCCTCATTCAGCAGATCACACAGCGCTCGATCATCATCAATAACCAGGATGCGCCCCGGCAAACTTGTCTCGCTCATGCCGCTCCGCCCCGGCAGGCCAGTGGCAGATAAACACGGAAACTGCTTCCGTTACCTGGAACACTGTCAACTGCGATCCAGCCACCATGTTCCTGGATGATACCGTAAGCAATCGACAATCCCAGCCCGGTACCCTCACCCACATCCTTGGTAGTAAAGAAGGGGTCGAACATGCGCTGTTGAACCTCGGGATCGATGCCGCTCCCTTCATCGGTGACCTGCAGGCAGGCCCATGATTGATCAGGGTTTGCGACACTGTCGGGGACAGTGACAGTCGTAGCAGCAAAACACGACAAGGTGATCTTGCCCCCTGCAGGCATGGCGTGGATACCGTTGAGAATCAAGTTCAGCAACACTTGCTGCAATTGTGCTGCATCGGCGTATACCAACAGTTCCGACGGGGTATCTTCGACACAGAATTCGACCTGCTGTTTATTGAGAGTCGGTTCGAGTAATGGCAGCACGGCATGTATCACCAGGTTGATATCAACGGGCTGTTTACGTGCTTCGCCGCGCCGGGCAAAACTCAGCAACTGACGCATAATGCCCGTCATCCGCTGTGCCTGCTCATGGATAATATTTGCCGAGCGGGTAATATCCTCGGCCGGCAACCCTTCACGGGCAATCAGCTTGGCGCGGCCGGCAATGACGTTAAGGGGGGTTCCCAGTTCATGGGCCATCCCCGCTGACAATTGACCAAGGGTCGCCAGCCGTTCGGTGTGGCGTAATTTTTCCAGCGCCTCAAATTTTGCCGCTTGGGCTGCCTGTTCGGCATCACGCGCCTGGGCCAGTTGCCCGCGCATCCGCTCAATGGTACTAGACAACTCGGCCAGTTCATCACTGCCGGAAAGATTGACGCTGGTAGTAAAATCCCCCGTGCCAATGCGCTCAGCCTGGGCGCGCAACTTGCGCATCGGTCTGCCGACCCAGATACTGCCAAGCACGGTCATCAACAACAGACCCGATACTACCAGGGCCGCCACCACAATTGCCGAGCGGCGTAAACTCTCCTGGATGTAGTCGTGCATTTCTTCCATCGATTCCGTCAATTCGATGGCTCCCATATCCCCCCCAGGAATAAGCACCGGCAGATAGGTTAAGAGAAAATCGTACCCTTCATCCGAGGCCGCCATCAGGGTCACAGTTTCCTCAAAACGCAGACGATCAAGGTGGGCAAGGGGAACACGGGGCTGATGAGACAGGGGGCTATTCTCCCTGATCCAGACCCAGCGTACCAGAGTTTCGGAATACCCCTGATTGGCGCGCAGCAGAAAACCCAGAGCCTCGTCCTCGCCGCGCTGTTGCCACAGCTCGGTCACGATAACACGCAAACTTTCACCAATATGACGGGCTTCGCGACTGAGGTTACGCTTGAGCTGTTCACGTTCGCGCTGGATCGACAGGTAGCTGTAAACGGAAAAGATCAGCACAACACCAAGCAGAATCGCCAGGGTGATTTTGATGGTCAGACGCATTGCGGATTATCCACCTGTAACAGATTCATGAACATCGCTACCAGCCTGAGTGTCCTTGGAAAGATGATGACTGACTTGAACAGATTATGCGAAAATCACCAGACACCAAGAGCGTCAAAAGAGGCAATTCTGATTTAATAAAATGAAGTCTTTTGCCTTTAACAACTCAAGTTTCAGCTTTTCTTGGAGTACTTGGAGTCTTGGTGGAAAATTGACTTTTATGATGACGGAACTAATCAGATTCCGCTGCCACTTCATCATCGAGCGCTTCATCGACCTCTTTTTTCTTACCGAACAGCCGGGCAACGAGAATCCCGACCTCGTACAGAATAACAAAGGGAACAGCGATGGAAACCTGGGAAATCAGATCGGGAGGGGTCAGGGTGGCACCAACAATAAACGCCACCAGGAGTGCATATTTACGGTTTTTTGCCAGCCAGATATGGTCGACGATCCCCATACGCGCCAGAAAGAAAATAACAATGGGCAACTCAAACACCAGTCCAAAAGCGATCAGCAGACGTGTTGCCAGGGTCAGATAGGCTCCCATCGAGAGCATTGCCTCGACGCCACTGACGGCAGTACCGTAATTGACCAGGAAGGAAAAGATCATCGGGAACACCAGGAAAAAACCGAAATAGGTGCCGGTACCGAAGCACAGCGAGCTGATCATCACAAAAGGGATAGCAAAACGCTTTTCGTGGCCGTAGAGTCCCGGCGCAACAAACATCCATACCTGCCAGATAATGACCGGGAAGGCCACCACCAGTCCGGCCAAAGCGGACACCTTGAGAATGGTGAAAAAGGGTTCCGTCGCGCTGATGAACACCAGCGAACTCCCTTCCGGCAGGGCGGCGCGTACCGGCTGGGCAATCTCTTCGAAAATCCGCTCCCCAAATGCGTAACAACCGAGAAATGCCACCAGCCAGGAAATCGCAGCATACACCAGGCGCTTTCTCAGCTCTGACAGATGATCAGTAATGGCCATTCCCTCAGGCATGAGGCGCGTTCTCCTTATCTTCCCTATCCGTCTGCTGCTTGTCGGCCATATCCATCCCCGGAAGTGTTTCGGGAGACATTCCGTCCGCTTTTACCTCTTCCTCTGCAGCGACTACTTCTGCTGCTTTTTCGGCCTGCAGTCTGGCAGCTTTTCCCTTATATTTTTCCCTTAACTCGGCCTTGTAACGCTCTTCTTCCTTCTCGGTTTCCAAGTCCATGGCACTCTTGAGCTCATTGGTCGCGCGTTTAAATTCGGCGAACCCCTTGCCGAGGGAGCGCGCTAGGTCAGGGAGCTTTTTCGGACCCAGGATCACCAGCGCCAGAGCGGCGATAAGAATCATTTCCGTCATCCCGATTCCGAACATATCTATCGACCTTTCGTCGTTACGCCGTCATGGATCGCCATGAGAACGGAGCAGGGTACTGTTATCACAGGGAAAGACACCCATGTCAGCACTTGTCTTCGCTGCACTGGGGCGAGAATATCCCCTTGCGCTCCACCTGTCAAGCGCCCAACAAAAAGGTGAAACAATTGACATATCAGGGGGTTTGATCTATTATTTGGCTCATTTTACGACCCTTCACAAAAGGTAAAAAGGCAATGAATCAAGAGGCTATACAACAACAGATCCGCCAGTTGGCGCGTGAGCGCAACGCCCTGCTGATCGCCCACAACTATCAACGTGACGAAGTCCAGGCGGTGGCAGAAATCACCGGCGATTCCCTCGCCTTGTCGATGGAAGCCGCCAAAACCGACTGTGAAGTAATTGTCTTCTGCGGCGTCCATTTTATGGCCGAGAGTGCTGCAATTCTAGCGCCGGATAAAACCGTACTGTTGCCGCGCCTCGATTCCGGCTGTCCGATGGCCGACATGGTCACCACCGAAGGGCTCAAAGAACTTAAAGCGCAGCACCCCGATGCTACGGTGGTTACCTACGTCAACTCCAGCGCTGCGGTTAAAGCCGAGAGCGACATCTGCTGTACCAGCTCCAACGCCATCAGCGTTGCCCGCTCGCTGCCGGCGAAAAAACTGCTGATGGTGCCCGATCGCAACCTCGGCCGCTATATTGCCCGCCGGGTGCCGGAAAAAGACTACATCTTCTGGGAAGGTTATTGTCCGACCCATGATCGGCTGAAAACTGAAGAAATCGTTAAAGCCAAAGCCGACAACCCTGGTGCTCTATTTATGGCTCACCCGGAATGCCGACCGGAAATTCTCGATTTGGCCGATCATATCTGTTCAACCAGCGGCATGTACGAATTCGCCCGCAGCAATCCGGCAACCACCTTCATTGTCGGCACTGAAGAAGGGATACTCTGGCGCTTACGCAAGGAGAACCCGGACAAAACATTTATCATTCCCAGCCGCGGGCTGATCTGTCCTAACATGAAACTGACCAGCCTGGACGATATCCTTAAAAGTCTGGAGACCCTGGAGCCGCGCATTACCGTACCTGAGCCGGTGCGCTTACGGGCGTTGACAGCCCTGGAAAGAATGCTGGCAGTCCCACGCGACTGATTTGATCAATGTGACCGGAACGTTCAGCCTGTCGGGCGTGTCATTGACACGCCCGTTCCTTTTGTGAAAACGACAAGCCCATGAGCCAGACCGAAACCACCCACATCCGTAACGCTACCCTGCGCTCCTGTCTTGACGCCATTCGCGGAGCTACGCAGACCATCGATATTGTTGGTCTACGGGAGGGCGCTGAAGCCCTGTTGCTGGCGCGCCTGCTGAATGAACAGCAGGGGCTAACGGTCATCCTCTGTCCCACCCAGGAACAGGCGCGTCAACTGGCCAACGATCTGTGTCTTTTTCATCCCGGCACCGAGCAGATTGGGGTTCTTCCTCATTGGGAGATGAATCCTTACGATCCCCTGACCCCCCATCCGGAACTTGAGGCCATGCGCCTGGCGACCCTAGCGGCGCTGGCGGCAAGCCGCTTAAAAGCCCTGGTGCTGCCAATCCGCTCACTGTTGCAGCGGGTTATTCCGCGTCAGGTTCTCAACCAGGTGGTATTACCCCTGCTGGTGAACGAAGAATATCGGCGCCAGAACCTGCTCGACGCCTTGCTGCAGCTTGGCTACCAGCCAGTTTCCCTGGTCGAGGATCGGGGCACCTTTGCCGTGCGTGGCGACCTGGTCGATATTTTTCCGGCCGACGGCAAAACTCCTCTGCGCATCGATTTTTACGGTGATTATGTCGAAAAAATCCGTCCCTTCGACCCCACCACCCAGCGTTCGGAAAAGTCTACCCTGGAGGGGGTCACCCTTATCCCGGCCCGGGAAATGATCCTTCACGGTCCCTTTCTGGAAACCCTGGCCCACAAACTCAAAGAGCGTTGCGATCAGCTTTCCATTCCCCGTGCTGAACGCGAAGCCATTATGACCGAGTTGCGCGAAGGGATTCTGTCACCTGGTCGCGCCTTCCTGCTGCCTTTGAACTATCCTGAGCTGGACCCTCTTGCTGCCTACTTTGACCAGCACCGACTGGTGCTGATCGATCCCCCGGCACTGGAACGTGAGGCGGATCAGTTCAACCAGGACATCAGGCACGGCGAAAAGCGCATGGTGAGCGAACGACAGCCCCATGCCAGTCGCCAGTCTCTCTATCTCGAACCGGCAGAAGTCAGCCAGTTACTCAATACGACGGACCGCGTTGAATTATCGCGACTGCATCTGCTGCAACTGGAAGATCAGCGCCAACGTTTTTTCTTCAACTGCTTTGGTAACGACAGCTTGCGGGCCAAACCTGCCAGTGGCCAGGACGGCCTTGAACCGCTGGTGGCGCGCCTGCAACAGACGCGCCGCGACAACTGGCGCAGCCTGTTGGTCTGCCGTCAGTACAGCCAGGCCGAACGCCTGCAGGAACTCCTTGCCGGCCATGATATCCACCTCGACATTGAAGCCGATCAGCAACTTAATGGTCTGCTGCCCGGTCAAACGTGCCTCGGCATCGGCACTATCAGTGTCGGCTTCAGCCTGCCCGATGACAAGCTCACCGTCATCAGTGAAGAGGATATCTTCGGTCGCCGCAGCCATCGCCGCCAGAGCGGGGCGCGCCGCGCCCGGCAACTGCTGGGCAGCCTCGCTGAACTCAAGGAAAATGATTACATCGTCCACACCGATCACGGAGTTGCTCGCTACTGTGGCCTCACTCATTTAAAAACCGGCGCTATCGAAGGCGATTATCTCCATCTCCAGTACGCCGGCAGCGACACCCTCTATCTGCCGGTTGAACGCATCGAAAAAATCCAGAAGTATGTCAGTGCCGAAGGGCACACCCCGAAGCTTGACAAGATGGGCGGGCAGGGGTGGGAAAAAGCCAAAATCAGGGCACGCGCTGCGGTCGAAGAGCTGGCGCGCCAGCTGCTGGAGATCTACGCCAGACGCGAACTGCGTCAGGGATTTGCCTTTTCACCACCGGACAACCTGTTTCGCGAATTTGAGGCAACCTTCCCCCATGAGGAAACCAGCGACCAGCTCCAGGCGATCAATGAGACCTTGGAGGACATGCAGTCTGCCAAACCGATGGATCGCCTGATCTGTGGTGATGTCGGCTACGGCAAAACCGAGGTCGCCATGCGTGCTGCGGTGAAGGCCGTTCTGGATAATAAACAGGTGGCGGTACTGGTGCCGACCACGGTGCTGGCCCGTCAGCACTGGCAGAGTTTCAGCCAGCGGCTGGAGGATTTTCCGATCCGCGTCGGCATGATCTCACGCTTCCGCAGTACCGCCGAGAATCGCGTCACCCTCGAAGCCGCGGCGGCCGGCAAGATCGATATCCTTATCGGAACCCATCGCCTGCTCCAGCGCGATGTTCGTTTCAAAGACCTCGGTTTGCTGATTGTCGATGAAGAACAACGCTTTGGTGTCGCTCACAAGGAGAAACTCAAACAGCTCCGCGCCGAAGTCGACATCCTCACCCTCACTGCCACCCCGATTCCGCGTACCCTGCACATGAGTATGAGTGGCCTGCGTGACCTGTCGGTCATCGAAACAGCTCCGGTCGATCGCCTCGCCATCCGTACCTATGTGACCCGCTTTGACGAAGAGTTGATCCGCCAGGCGATTCTGCGCGAGTTGCGCCGCGGCGGACAGGTCTATTTTGTTCATAATCGCGTCCAGAGCATTGACGCCATGGCTGAGCAGTTGCGCCAGATTGTTCCCGAAGCGGCTATTGCTGTCGGTCACGGCCAGATGGCGGAGAAAGAACTGGAACAGGTGATGCTCGATTTTGTCAGTGGCAAAACCAATCTGCTGCTGGCCTCAACCATCATCGAAAACGGCCTTGATATCCCCCGTGCCAACACCATGATCATCAATCACGCCGACCATTTCGGGCTCTCCCAACTCTACCAGTTGCGCGGCCGGGTCGGCCGCAGTGATCGCCGCGCCTACGCCTATCTGCTGATTCCCGGCGAAGCCGCTTTGACCCGGGAAGCGCGCGAACGGTTGCGAATTCTGCAGGAATTGACCGAACTTGGTGCCGGCTTCCGGATTGCCAGCCACGATCTTGAACTGCGTGGCGCCGGTGACCTGCTCGGCGGCAAGCAGTCAGGACCAATCGCTGCCATCGGTTTTGAAATGTACAGCGAGCTGCTTGAAGAGACCATTGACCGGTTACGCGGCAACGAACACCAGGAGCGCATCGACCCGGAAATCCGCCTCGGCCTCTCTGCCTTCCTGCCGGAATCCTACGTGCCCGATCCCAATCAGCGTTTGCAGCTCTACCAGCGCATGGCAGCAGCCGACGAGGAGGAGCAGCTATTCGATCTGGTCGACGAACTGCGTGACCGCTTTGGTGAGCTCCCTGTTGCTGCCGAAACCTTGATTGGTTCCATGCGTATCCGCATCCTGCTTAAAAGCTTGTGGATTGAACTGCTGGAATACGACGGCAGACGCCTCAGCCTGATGTTTCACGCCACCACGCCGGTTTCCCCCGGGCAGATTCGCCGGCTGGTCACCGAACAGGCGGACCGCTTTCGACTCGGCAACGATTATCGCCTCACTATTGAGATCGGTCGCCATAATCCTGGCGAATTACTGATCCAGACGCGCAAGGAACTGCGACAATTACTCGGGTAACGGAACAGCTTTCGGACAGGTGCTGCAGCTATTGACAAAAAATGCTGATTTTCAGAACACTTTCATGCTACTTTCGGGGAGCACATCACCCCCATGGAGGACCACTCTGTCCGTCATTGTCCGCTATCTGATCCTGTTAATTCTCGCCGCTAATTTACTGGCCTGCCAGGAAAAACCTGCGGCAACTTCTACGCGGCAACAGTCAACAACCACCGCAGCGTTTATCACGGTTGGCTCACGCAATGTGAGCCTTGAACAGTTTAACCGACAGCTACTGATGATCTATCCTGATATTGATGGCCTTTCTGCGCAGGAAAAGTTACTTCTGCAGCAGCAAACAGCAACCCAACTGATCGACCGCGAACTGATTCTTGCTGAGGCCGCTCGCCTCGATGTGCGGCTGTCTCCTGACGAATTCGATGCGGCCCTGGCCGGCATCCGCGGCACTCACAGCCGTGAGGACTTCGAACAGAATCTGCGTGACGCAGACATCAATCCCGATTTGTGGCGCGAGTCATTACGTTTTCGCCTGCTTGTCAGCAAAATAACAGAGCGGGTGGTAAGTCCGCGCATCGAAATTTCTGAAACCGCCATGGAAGCCTACTATCGCGACCACCGCGAAGATTTTCAGCGCCCCGCCGAGGTACACGTTTATCAAATGCTGCTGGCAAGCCGCGAAGAAGCTCTGGAAATAAAAAAACACTTGCAGGATGGCGCAGATTTCGCCACCCTTGCCAAACAGCACTCCCTTTCACCCGACAGCGAAGAGGGTGGTCTGCTGGGTTATTTCTCTGCGGGGGCACTGCCACCGGAATTTGATGCGGTCATTTTTTCTCTGCCGCTGCGCCAGGTTAGTGACCCGGTGGAAAGTCCGTACGGCTTTCACCTGCTGCTGGTTGATCGGAAACGTAACGCCGGACAGCGCCCTTTCGCAGCTGTCGCCGCAGAAATAAGAGACCTGCTTTACCATCGTGAGGAGGAAGCACTGCTGCAGCAATGGCTGACAGGCTTACGCCGGAATACTGAAGTCGTCATTGACTGGGAGCAAATCCTCCCGAATTAGCCCCGAAGGCTTTAAAGGAACAAAGATGAAAAAATATATTTTCGGGTGTCTGCTGATATTGCTGTTAGCGAGCGCCGGCCCACTGGCGGCGCAAACCATTTCCAACGTTGTCGCCGTGGTAAACGCCGACATCATTACCAGCTACCAGCTTGAACGAGCCATTGAGATACTGCTGTCACGTCAGAATCTTTCTCGCACCCCGAGCGACCAGGAGCTGCAGGAACTGCGTCAGGAGGTTCTTGAGCAGTTGATTAACGATCGTCTGCTCCAGCAGCGCAGCAAGGAGCTTGGCCTGCGCGTCAGCGACCAGGAAGTTAACGCCGCCATTGACGATGTCATGACCAGTAATAATCTCGACCCAGCCTCCCTGGAGATAGCCCTCGCCGCTGAAGGGATGACCCTGGAATCCTATCGCCAACAAATCCATGACGAGATCTTGCGCTACAAGCTGATGTCGCAGGAAGTCAATTACCGCGCTCAAGTCACCAGTAGCGAAGTTCGTCGCTATTTTGAAGAACATATTGATCAATTCGACACCCAGACCCGGGTCTTTGTCAGCCGCATCAGTTTTGCTCTACCTGCGGACCGCAGTAGTGCCGATAATGCTCGCATCGAAGAGCAGGCCAACAAAAGCCGGCGGCAACTGCTTGGCGGCACGTCATTCGATACGGTTCTTGCGGAAGCTGGAGACAGTGTTGATGGCGGCATCATGGGGGAGCTGGTGTTGACTGACCTTGCGCCAGCGCTGCAGCAGGCCCTGCAGAATCTGCAAGTAGGCGATGTCAGTGTCCCGACAGAGCTTAATCAGCAACTTCACCTGTTTGTCATAAACGATCGCCGCTCGGGGACCGAGCTGGCGTTCGAACGCGCCAGACGCAGCATCGAAGAACGCCTCAGACGGGAAAAGTCCGAAGCACGCCTTATTGAGTGGGAAAAAGAATTGCGCAGTAACGCCTACATCGATCGCCGGCTATAAGACTGCCGGAGCGGGTTCACGATGCCAACATCCACGATTATTTTTGCTTCACAAGAAAACTGCCGCCAGCGCCTGGCGCAACGGATCAGTGATCTGCAGCTGTTCGATCAACTCTATTTCTGTACCACCCCGAAGGAGTTAAACCGACTGGTCAAAAACACCTCGGCCGATCTGATCTGCTGTGAACTGGAAACCACCGGCGCAGAGTTGCCACACTGGGCAGATCTGGTGCGCAAAGGATTCTGCCGGGTGCTCTGTTTTACCACGGACAAATCCATTATTCGTCTGCGCTTGCCAGTGGGAAGCAGCTATGTCGATGACAAGGCCAACAAAAACACCCTCACTGAAGTCGTGCAGTCCCTGCTTGCATCGCCTCTGCTCAGTCCACCACCAGTCATTAGCGGTATTAACGAACAGATTGCGGCAGAACACAAGGTTTACAGCCGCTTCTACTTTGACACCTTTTTAGGCAAGGAACTGTCACGCAGCAGACTGACCGGACGTCCGGTCAGTCTGCTGCTACTTGAACCGCAGCTGGCCCAACGCCAGCGCAACGATGAGCAGCTCCTGGAACCCTTCCTGGTGCGCGTTACCCGGGTGATCAAAAGCCAGATCAGGTCATCCGATCTGCTCTGCCGCTACCAGCGTCAGCGCTTTGCCATTCTGTTGCCGGAAACCCCGAGGGAAAGGTCTGGCGAGCTGCTTGAACGGATACTCGCCAGTCTGCGCGCCAGCTTCCCGGAGCAAAGGATTCCCTGGACGACAGCGATAGTCAATCCGACCCCGTCCGATCCGGAAAATTCCCACAGCATGATGCAGCACGCAATTACCCAGCTTGAACGGTCGCAGCCAAGACACTAAAAACCCCTCAAAAAAGATCAACCGGCTTTTCTGCCTTCTTCCTTGTTTCCTCCCTTGTGCTTCCGTTATATTGATTCATTGCGCAATGATCTGACTCAAGGAACACAAAATGACACCACTTTTGATCACCATGGGCGACCCGACCGGGATCGGTCCCGAGTTGATTGTCAAAACCCTGCTCACCGGCGACCTGGTCTCCCTGCCGCTACCGGTGCGGGTGATCGGCGATGTTGCTGCCCTTAAACAGGCCGGGCGAATTTTCGGGATAGAAGCCAGGGATCTGGATAAGGGCGGTCCCGTGTGTCACCTCGATTTCAACGGCCACCTGCTCGAGGTTGAAGCCGGTTCGTGCTTGACCGCGGCCAGCCTGACTTACGGGCAACCGGATCACGCCTGTGGCCTCGCCATGGCCAACTACATCGATATGGCAGCACAACAGTGTCTCGATCGGCGTGCCCACGCCATGGTCACTTGTCCGATCAACAAAAAAGCGATTAACACCGCCGGGTTCCGCTTCCCTGGACATACGGAATTTCTCGCCGCGCGCTGCGGGGTACAACAGGTAGTGATGATGCTCGCCGGCACCCGTCTCAAGGTCTGTCTGGTGACCACCCATCTGCCCTTGGCAGCGGTAGCACAACAGCTCACAACTGAGGCAATCCTCACCACCCTGCGCATCACTCATAAGGCGTTACAGCGTCAGTTTGCCTTGCTCCAGCCACGCCTGGCGGTTCTTGCCCTGAATCCCCACGCCGGCGAAGAAGGGCTTTTTGGTGATGAGGAACAACGCCTGATCGTGCCTGCCATTGAAGCTGCATGCGCTGAAGGAATTGCCGCCAGCGGCCCGCACAGTGCCGATACCCTGTTCCATTTTGCCGTACACGAAAATAGCGCCGATGCGGTTATCTGCATGTACCATGATCAGGGGTTGATTCCGCTGAAACTGCTGCACTTTGACGATGCGGTAAACGTTACCCTGGGGTTGCCGATCATCCGCACCAGCGTCGATCACGGCACCGCCTACGACCGCGCCGGCAGCGGCAGCGCCAGTACCGCCAGCCTCTGTGCCGCACTGCGCATGGCGGCAACGATGAGCCCTCAACCCTTTAACGAAACCGACAGAAAACCATGATCGACCATATCCGTATCCGCGGTGCCCGCGAGCACAACCTGAAAAATATTGATATCGACATCCCGCGTGACCAACTGGTGGTGATTACCGGGGTTTCCGGCTCAGGGAAAAGCACCCTGGCATTCGACACCATCTATGCCGAAGGACAGCGCCGCTACGTAGAAAGCCTGTCGGCCTACGCCCGTCAATTTCTCGAGCAGATGGAAAAACCCGATGTCGACCAGATCGACGGCCTGTCACCGGCCATTTCCATCGAACAGAAAACCACTTCGAAGAACCCCCGCTCCACCGTCGGTACAGTGACCGAAATCTATGACTACCTGCGCCTTCTCTATGCCCGGGTCGGCGACATTCTGTGCCATCGCTGCGGTCATAAAATTGCGGCACAAACCGTGGAGCAGATGGTCGACCAGATCATGCTGCTGCCGGAACAGACCCGCCTGATGGTAATGGCCCCCATCATCCGCGAGCGCAAAGGGGAATACCGCAAAGAGCTGGCCCAGCTGCAGGCGGCCGGCTATGTGCGCGTACGTATTGATGGAGAGATGTACGAACTGGGTGATCCCATTACCCTCGACAAGAACAAAAAACATACACTGGAGGTCGTTATCGACCGGCTGGTAGTAAAACCTGATATCTCATCCCGTCTGGCTGAATCAATCGAAACGGCGGTGCAACTAGCCGACGGACTGGTACGCGTCGAGGTTCCCGAAGGCAACAGTATGCTCTTCTCCGCACGCCATGCCTGTATCGAGTGTGGTCTGTCCTACCCGGAAATCACCCCACGTATGTTTTCCTTCAACAACCCTCATGGCGCCTGCCCCGACTGCAGCGGGCTCGGCACGCGCATGCTCTTTGACCGCGAGCAGGTGGTTCCCAATCCGCAACTGTCCCTGCGTGACGGCGCCGTGGTCCCCTGGGACAGCCGCACCGGCTTTTATTATCAGGCGCTGCTCGAGGCGCTTGCTCTGCATTACCAGTTCGACATGCGCACCCCCTTCAATCAACTGACCGAGACCGTGCAGCAGGTAATCCTCTCCGGCTCCAGCGGCGAGAGCATCCGTTTTTTCTACGACCAGGGAGAAAACCGCCATTTTTATGAAAAACCCTTCGAAGGTGTCATCCCCAACCTGGAACGCCGCTACCATGAAACCGATTCCGACGGTGTCAGGGAAAACCTCGAACGTTTCATGAATGTCATCCCCTGCCAGACCTGCAACGGCGCCCGCCTGCGTCCCGAGGCTTTGCACATTACCATTGGCGGCAAGAATATCCAGCAGGCCACCGCCATGTCGATTACCGATGCCGAAGTCTTTTTCCAGGATCTCACCCTGCCCCCCAAAGAGATGGAGATTGCTCGCCGCATCCTTAAAGAGATTCGCGAACGCCTCTCCTTCCTCTCCCATGTCGGCCTGGATTATCTGACCCTGGATCGCAGTGCCGGCACCCTGTCCGGGGGGGAGGGACAACGGATCCGCCTGGCGACCCAGATCGGTTCATCCCTGACCGGGGTTCTGTACATCCTTGATGAACCCTCCATCGGTCTGCACCAGCGCGATAACAAGCGTCTTCTAACCACCCTCAAGCGCCTGCGCGATCTCGGCAATACAGTGCTGGTGGTTGAACATGATGAAGAGACCATCTGTGCAGCCGACCACGTCATTGATATGGGCCCGGCGGCCGGAGTCAATGGTGGCCGCGTCGTCGCCCAGGGAACGCCGCAACAGGTGATGGCCTGCCCGGAATCCCTGACTGCAGACTACCTGTCCGGCCGGCGCCGGATCATGATACCGACGCAGCGGCGCACCAGTGAGCGCTGGCTCGAAATCAAAGGCGCCCGTGCCAACAATCTGCAGTTTGTCGATACCCGTATCCCCCTGGGGGTATTGACCTGTTTTACCGGTGTCTCCGGTTCCGGCAAATCCTCTTTGGTTATCGAAACCCTCTATAAAACCCTGGCCCAGCGCCTGCACCGGGCGCGCGATAAAGCCGGACCGGTCAAGGAGATTAATGGTCTGGAACAGCTCGACAAGGTCATCGATATCGACCAATCCCCCATCGGCCGTACGCCACGTTCCAACCCCGCCACCTACACCGGGGTCTTTACCGACATCCGCGACCTGTTCGCCCAGCTCCCGGAAGCGAAAATTCGCGGTTACAAGCCGGGGCGTTTTTCCTTCAACGTCAAGGGCGGGCGCTGTGAAGCCTGCAGCGGTGATGGCATCATCAAGATTGAGATGCATTTTCTTCCCGATGTCTACGTCCAGTGCGATGTCTGCAAAGGAGCGCGCTACAATCGCGAAACCCTCGAAGTCAAATACAAGGGGAAGAGTATTGCCGATGTGCTGGCCATGACCGTCAACCAGGCCAGCCGGTTTCTCGAAAACATCCCGCGGATTCACAGCAAGCTGCAGACCGTCAGGGATGTCGGCCTTGGTTACATCAAGCTCGGGCAGAGCGCCACCACCCTCTCCGGTGGCGAGGCTCAACGGGTCAAACTGGCACGCGAACTGGGCAAGCGGGCCACGGGAAAAACCATCTATATCCTCGACGAACCGACCACCGGTCTGCACTTTGCCGACATCCACAAACTCCTGGAGGTGCTCAATCGCCTGATCGAAACCGGCAACACCGTGGTGGTGATTGAACACAATCTCGATGTCATCAAAACCGCCGATTACGTCATTGATCTCGGCCCGGAAGGGGGGAGCCGTGGCGGACGCATCATTGTTGCGGGAACCCCGGAAGAGGTTGCCGCTTGTGATGCTTCATATACCGGGCGCTATCTGCGTGACAGCCTTAAGACTGCCGACTAAGGGCAAAAGCGGCGGGAGGTTCTTTCCCTTGGCATTCCTGTCAATCTCAACTATGATGACATCTGGATCACAACCTTAGCGGCCCTGGATGACCCCTGTGGAGTAAAGAATGATCAGCAAGTCAGGCAACAAAAAGTGCAGTCAATGTGGTGCCCTGTTGACCGGCGGCTACTGGTGCAAAGAGTGTAAAGCCGTATTTAAATGCCCGATCCCCGGCTGTGAAGCAACCGTCAAACCGGGGGCGCAGGAGTGTGGGCGCTGCGGTCTGTTCTTTGAAGATTATTTGTCCCAACGCAAAATGTACCGGCGCTGCCCCAAGTGCAAAAAGAAACAGGGACTCTCTGAACATCAATGCCGCTTCTGCCGCCACTGGTTCAATTGCCCCACCTGTGGCGACAAGGTCTCCACCAACACCGTACTGACCTGTCCACGTTGCGGCACCTCCCTGCGTTAATCTGGTGATCGCCAGGGCTTTCGTCCGAATCCATTCAAGCAGCGTTCTGGACTTCCTTAATGAAAACTGCTAACGTTCCGTAACTATTTATCTCTTTCACTGCCGGAGCGTCAATGCTGACATTGCTGGTAGCTATCCTCTGGGCGCTTTCGATCTTGTCTGCCGGACATGCCCTGCTCACCAAACGCGACCCACGCGCCGCTCTCGGCTGGATTGTCACCTGTCTTGCGGTGCCCGGCCTGGGTGCACTGTTCTACTGGCTCCTCGGAGTTAACCGCATCCGCACGCGGGCGCGCGAACTGCAGGAGCAGGGAGAGGGGATGCACTGGCTCCATGTCAATGTCCCCCCCACTGCGCAAGACATTGCCGGCTACCCCAATGATGACACCAGCCGAACATTGATTACCCTGTCCGACGCCGTCACCCGCCGACCACTGGTCAGTGGCAATCAGGTCGACATTCTTCATAACGGTGAACAGACCTACCCGGCCATGCTTGACGCAATCCGCAACGCCCGCGAATCGGTATTTTTCTCCAGCTATATCTTTACTCCTGACAGCCTCGGTATGCAATTTGTCCGGGAGTTAACCGCTGCCGCCGATCGTGGTGTCGACGTGCGCATTCTGATTGATGCCTTTGGTGAACTCTATTCCTATGACAAAGTGCGCCGCCATTTTCGCGGTACGAAAGTCAAGGTCATTACCTTTTTGCCTCCGCGCCTGCTCCACAGCTTTTATTTCAATCTGCGCAATCACCGCAAATTGCTGATCGTTGACAGCCTGATCGGCTTTACCGGCGGCATTAATATCCGCGAACGCCATCTGGCCGAAGCAACTCGGGACTCCATCCGCGTCATTGACATCCATTTCCGCCTGCAGGGTCCGATCTGTGAGCAACTGCGCGATGCTTTCATGGAAGACTGGCACTATGCCACCAAAGAAAAACGCGCACCGCGGGAATGGATCAGGCCACCGGTCATGGGGACAGCCTGTTGTCGCGGCATCAGCGCCGGACCCAACGAACCCCACGAAAAGCTCAACTGGATCATTATCGGAGCCCTGTCGTGCGCCAAGTCCCACATCCGTATTATAACCCCCTATTTTATTCCATCGCGCGCACAGTTAGCTGCCATCAACGTTGCCGCCCTGCGTGGCGTACGCGTCGACATCATCCTGCCCGCCCAGAACAATCTTCCCTTTGTCGGCTGGGCCGCCAACGCCTATCTGTTTGAGGTACTGGAACATGATGCCCGCGTTTATTTTCACCCTCCTCCTTTTGTCCACAGTAAATTGTTGCTGATTGACGACAAATATGCCCTGATCGGCTCCGCTAACATCGATCCGCGCAGTTTACGGCTGAACTTTGAATTCAACGTTGAGGTGTTTGACCAGCACACCGTCGCCGAGCTCTGTCAGCACGTTGATCAGGCCCGTGAGAGATCCCGCCAGGTGACCCTGCAGGAAGTGGACAGCCGTCCCCTGGCTGCGCGCTTGCGTGATTCTTTTTTCAAACTTTTTTCCCCCTATCTGTAGGAGATAAGGATGCCGATTATCACCCTCGATGGCCCGCCGCTGAGCCTGGAAACAAAACGCACCCTTGTTGCTGAACTGAGCAGCCTCGCTGCAGCGGCCTATCAACTCCCGGAATCGACCATCATTGTCATGCTGCGCGAAAATGCTCCCGATCAGGTCGCTGTCGGCGGCACCCTGATTGCGGATCGCTGATAACCCCATGGCCAGACGGACGATTCCGTTCAAATCACTGCCCCTGCTGCTGTCCCTGAGCCTGTTCCTGTTTTCCTGCGCCGGCAGTCGGCCAACAAACCTCGGCGTCACTGCAGACAGACTCTCCCCCTGTCCCGCGTCACCCAACTGTGTCTGCAGTGATTGTGATTCGCTCAAGCACCAGGTCCCGCCCTTTGTCCTTGCCGTCTCAGCCCGGCAAGCCTGGCAGGCAGTTGGTGAACAGATAGCCGCTCTGCCCCGGACCCGGATTATTGCTGTCAGTGATGTTTATCTGCATGTCGAATGCCGCAGTGCTATTTTTGGTTTTGTTGATGACCTCGAACTGCATCTACGCCCGGAAGAGGGGATCATCGCCATGCGTTCCGCCGCACGCTTGGGCTATTACGACTTTGGTGCCAATCGCCGACGAGTAGAAGAGTTGCGAACCACACTGCGTAAAAAGGAGGTACTACATTGACTGGAAAAGTTACCAATTGTACTCAACAGCTGTGATGCAACAAGCGCAGACAGCTGGTCATTATCCCTGCCCCCTGTGTACATGTGACGGAAACAAAGCTCTTGTCCATCGCACGCGAAAAGGACGGTTGTTTTGGCACTGTCACGGTTGCGATCTGATTTTTGTTGATGCGCAAGGACGACCTACGCTGCAACGGGAAAAAGATATTTACCAGCATCACCAGAACAGCCCCGAGCACCACGGCTATGTGACTTTTTTGCGGCGCATTATCAACCCCACTCTGCCGTTATTGAATCCAACCATGCGCGGCCTCGATTTCGGCTGTGGTCCCGGACCGACCTTGAGTGTTTTGCTGAAACGTGAAGACATTAGTTGCGACAATTATGATCCCTTGTTTTTCCCCGCGCTGCCTTCAGGACCATTTGACTTCATCTTTGCAACCGAATGCTTCGAGCATTTTCATACCCCTACCAGGGAACTGCAACAGCTGCGTCAACTGCTGAAACCAGATGGCTATCTGTTTGTCATGACCTCACTCTGGCATGAAAACATCGATCTGCCTACCTGGCGCTATCTGTGTGATCCAACCCATGTCAGTTTCTATCATCGGCGCACCTTCGAGCATATCTGCCGCGTTTACGGGTTTACCTTGCTCGCTTGCGACGATGATCGCATTCTGCTGTTACAGAAAAAACAGCCCACAGGATAAGCATCCTCTGGGCTGTAGGTGATTTATTCAATGTGCTTGCTGTCTTTGTTGCACGATTGCGGGGACAGCCTGCTATTTGCTGTCGGTGGTTTTACCTTCTGCTGAATCGGTCTTCTTGCTTCCGTCACGCGGAAGCTGACAACTGTCAGACATTCAGGTCTGTATCCCTAAGCGCGGCAGAATCCAGCGGTTCAAAATAAACCAGACGGCAACGATACCGAGAATAAGTGCCCATTCCATCTCTTTACTCCTTTGTTTGGATTTAGGATGATTGTAGATGAAACCTCATACAAAGTCAAATATTCATATATTTATATGTTCATTGGGATAAGGATTGTGACCAATAGACCGCCTTGCTGCTGATTCTCCGCCCGGATACTGCCACCGTGCAGGGCAATGGCACTTTTGGCAATAGCCAGACCGATGCCGGTGCCGCCACTCTGGCGATCGCGGGCATCGGCAACCCGGTAAAAGGGATCGAAGATCTTTTCCAGCGCAGCCGTTGGGACACCATGCCCCTGGTCGGAAACCTTGACCTCCCAGAAGCGCCCCTGCGGCGCCAGGGAAACCCTAACCTCTCCAGCTTCGGTGGTGTATTTCACCGCATTACGGATGACATTCTCCAAAGCTTGCGCCAGCAATTCAGCCGAACCGTTTATCGCTGCCGATCCTGATGATTCAAGCTCAACCCGGCACTGACGGGCCGCCGCCTCAAAATCCGCATCCTCCACCACCTTAGCCAGCAGCTCCTGTAGATCAAGGGGGGCAAAACGCTGTTCATTAATACCGCTGGTCATGCGCGTTAACCCCAACAGCTGGCCGATCATTTCATTCATCCGCTGTGCTTCAAGGCTGATACGATCCAGGGCTTTTTCGCCGGCGGCGTTACTTGACTGCTGGCGCGCCAGCTCCAGCGCCACGGTCATACGCGCCAGAGGGGAGCGCAACTCGTGAGAAAGATCACGCAGCAGTTGCTGTTGATTGGAGATCAGGGTTTGAATTTTAGCTGCCATATCATCAAAATCCCGCGCCAGCCCCCCGAGCTCATTCTTGACTTTTATCTGGTCACCAATACGGGTGGCCAGATCACCGGCAGCAAAACGATGGGTGGCGTGGCGCAAACGACTGATCGGTGCCGCCAGGGAACGCGCCAGGACAAAACAGACCACTGCGGTGATAACCAGCAGCAGTAACAGCTGGGCACCCAGAAAACCATGGGTCATCACCTTAAACAAATCGCGCGGCGCCGGTCGCTCCGGCAGGGTGATAACAACGATATAGTCGTTGCCACCGGCGCCTTTTACCGTCGCGGCAATGCCGTTATGCGCCCCCTGCATCGGCAGCACAACCTCACCACTGCGCAGAGCGCGCGATGCCATGTGTTGAACCCGGCGGTGAATAGTGCGCTGACTTAGCAGCTGCAGCTGGTTATCAAAGAGAATCAGCTCGATTTGTGATTCTCGCAATAATCGTTCGGTATATTGATCCACGGCCGGAATCCCGGCGCTCTCGTAGGCGCGAATCGCTTCACGTCCGTATTCGGTGATCGCCCGTCGGGAAAAACTCTGATGGGCCAGGGGTGGAAACTCCTGATCGCGAAAATAGGTCAGCATCACCACCGATGCGGTAACCAGCACGATAATCAGGAGAAAATAGAGAAATATCTTCAAAAACAAACTGCGCATCGAGATTCAGTTCTCCGTCAAGGAATAAAGGTAGCCGATTCCCCGCACAGTGCGGATCCGTTCGGTCTGCTGGTAGCTGTGGCCGAGCTTTTTACGCAGGGCACTGACATGGACATCGATACTGCGATCATAGGCTGAAAGCTGTCGTCCCAAAACCTGTGACACCAGATCTTCACGACTGATAACTTCACCCGCATGGGCAAGCAGAGCTTCGAGCAGACTGAACTCCACTGAGGTCAATTCCACCACCTGACCATTCTGCTTGACGGTGCGGTTTGTTGTATTAAGAACCAGATCACCGACCCGATACTCCCCTTGCGCTTTAAGTTTTGTGCCACCCCTCCGCAAAGAGCCCTCGAGCCGGCGCTGAATTGCACGAATACGCGCCACCAGCTCGCGCGGGTTAAAGGGTTTGGGCAGGTAATCGTCAGCACCCAGTTCCAATCCGACAATGCGGTCGATCTCCTCGCCACGTGCCGTCAGCATGATCACCGGAATACGGCTTATTTCACGAATCCTGCGCAGGACATCAAAACCATTAAGCCCCGGCAGCATGACATCCAGCACCACCAGATCATATGCCTGTCCGGTTGCCACCTCGGCACCCTCATCGCCACGATGAACTGCGGCTACCTGAAACCCTTCCCCTGCTAAATAATCCTGGAGCAGTTCACACAACTCCATGTCATCATCGATCACCAGAATCCGTTCCATTGCGACTCCTGTAAGCCTTGGACAACAATCCTATCGATAGCCTTCTTATCATACCTGCTGACGATTGCCTGTGCTGTAAAGAAATGTAAAGACCTTCGGGCACAACCGCTTTACCTAACTTTACATAAACCTCACAGCTCTTAACCCACATTTACCCTGGTTTTGATTATGGTCTAGCCATAGAAGCACAACAGATTCAACCAACCCACAGATAAAAAGGAGAAAATCATGAAACGAACAATCTTATTCGGTCTGCTTATTGTTGGTCTGCTACTGGTCGGCACTCATGCCTTTAGCTGGTCCGGTGGTCCAGGAATGCGCGGTTGTCAAGACGGCCAACGGACGTCGCAGAGTATGTCGAACGAACACCGCCAGGAACGCCAGCAAGGACAACAACAAAAAATGGCGATCATCCTCGATTTGAGCGAAGAACAGCAACAACAACTGCAGAACCTGCGCGAACAGCACCGGCAACAACAGCAAGTCCTGCGTACCAAAATGCAGGCCAGTCGTGAGCAGCTGCGTGAAGTCGCCAGCGCTAATGAGACTGATGAGGCCGGTATCCGTGCAGCAGTGCAAGAACACGCCGAGTTGAAAACCCGGATGATGGTGGAGGGTGCCAAGCACCGCCAGCAGATTGCTGCGCTACTGACCCCGGAGCAACAGCTAAAGTTTGAACAACTGCGCGAACTCAAGGACGACAATTTCTGCGGCAAGCGTGGGCAGTCCAGCAATTGCGGCGGCGCTGAAAAATCACGTTGCCGTGGTGATCAAGATCAACGCATCTAGGCAATGATCTGCAACTTCAGCTGAGGATGCAACGACAGGCGATGTACCATTATGGTGATCGCCTGTCGTTTTTTTGTAACTGTTCAGACGTCATTCAACGGTTGCCAACGCCCGGTAGTTTATGCTGTTATCAATCCTGCCTGAATTAATCAATTCGTCTGCCGATAAGAAAGAAAAACCATGCATCAACAACTCTCCCCCGTTGAAATCCGCATCCTCGGCGCTCTGATCGAAAAAGAGCTGGCAACGCCGGAATACTACCCCTTAAGTCTGAATGCCCTGACCAATGCCTGTAACCAGAAATCGAATCGCGATCCGGTCATGGCGCTGACCGAAGAAGAGGTCGTCCAGGGACTCGACGATCTGCGGCGCCGACAGCTGATTTATCGTTCTGCAGAAGGGGTGCGCACCCCGCGCTATTGTCATCATCTTCAAGGAATGCTGCATTTAAATCGCAGCGCGCTGGCGCTGCTGGCGATCCTGCTGTTGCGCGGACCCCAGACGATCGGCGAAATTCGCAGCCGTTGTGAACGGATGCAGGCCTTTGCTGACCTTGCCGAAGTGGAAGCCGTACTGAGCGATCTGAGCACTGCCGAACCACCCCTGGTTGTGCAACTGCCCCGACAGCCTGGGCGCAAGGAGTGCCGCTATATTGATCTGTTGCGCGCCGAGGCCACAGCTGTAGGGATAACTGAAGGGACAATGTCGGAACAAACAGAGGCAAACGTCTCGAGCAGTGATCGTCTCACCCACCTGGAGGGAAAAGTTTCCCTGCTGGAGCAGGAGATTTCCCGCCTGCAGGAGGAAACCAGCAGCATTCTCAACCAGTTTGACGAGTTCAAGTCACAGTTTGAATAATGGCGGGATCAGAACAGCAGCACCGGACAGCGCACATTGTGCAACACGTAATTGGCAACGGAGCCGAACAACACATCACGAATCTCGCCACGGCCACTACGACGCCCCAGCACCAGCAGTTGAAAATCTTCGTTATTAGCAATCTGCGGAATCAGCCGCCGCGGCATCCCGAATTCCATTCGCAGTTCCACATCCAGCCCGGCAGCGCGAAGCCTGTCGATCAGTTTCCCCATCCGCTCGGTTGCTGCCTGCATGGCATTTTCGCGCACCATCTCAATCTGAAAGTCGGGGATCATCCGATAGGCCAATTGATCGTTGATCACATGCAACAGCACCAGGCGCGCGCCAAACCTCTCGCGCTTACTGATGATGTCATCGATAGTTTTATGAGTGGTCGCAGAATCGTTGATCGGAACTAGTATCCGAGGCTTCATCAGTCGCTCCTATGCCGTTGCTACGGTTTATCTGCTTATGCCGCCAATATAAAATATCACTCTGTGTCACGGCCATTCTTATGGTTGAGGCTTTGGGGGCGGCAAAAACTGCATCGGCATGACTTTCGTGTATTTTCCTGTATCAGCACCACTCCCTAGCTCAAACCTTGATCAACCGCCCTTTTTGCACCATATCACAATCAACCGTACACCAGGCGCGGCAGAAACAGCACCAGATCGGGCCAGAAGGTCAAGAGCAGCAGAATCGCCAATTGAATCAGCAAAAAGGGCATGACCGCTTTCGACACATAGACCAGGTCACGGTTGACCGTCGCCCCGGCAATATAGAGGCTTACCCCCAACGGCGGGGTACAGTAACCAATCCCCAGATTGATAGTCATCAGCAAACCGAAGTGCATGGTGTCGATACCAAACTGACTCAATAACGGCAGAAAGATCGGCGTCAGGATCAGGGTGGCTGAAATAATATCCATGAACATGCCGATGACCAGCAACAGGATATTGACGGCGAGCAAAAACACCCAGGGGGAATCGATACTGTTGACCACGGCATTGGCTATCTTGTTAGGAATCTGCTCAAAGGTGAGATATTCTCCAAACACCGATGCGCCGGCAACGATGATTAATAACGTCGCTGAGGTTACCGCTGAAGACACAACGACGCGCTTGACATCACGCAGTTTCAGATCACGATGGATCACAATTTCAACAAAAAAGGCATAAAAACAAGCGACCACCGCCGCTTCGTTGGCGGTAAAAAGACCGGAATATATGCCACCGAAAATCAGCACCGGCAACAACAAGGCCCAGATGCTCTCACGGATCACCTTGCCAGCTTCCTTGAGGGTCGGTCGGTCGGTGGTCTGCAGCCCCTGCTTCTTACAGACAATGTAGGCGTAGAGACTCATCGCTGCCATAATGATCAGCCCGGGGATAAAGCCGGTCAGAAACAAAGCTTCTAAGGGATCATTACTGACCATGGCGTAAAGAATCATGGCGATGGACGGAGGGATGATCACGCCAAGGATCGGTGCCGTGGTCATCACCCCGACGGAAAACTTTTCATCGTAATTATTTTTGATTAGTGCCGGAATCATAAAGCCGCCGATAGCCACCACTGTAGCGACGGTCGAACCGGAGATGGCACCGAAAAAGCCGCAGGCGAGAATCCCCGCCATCGCCAGGCCGCCGGGCAGAAATCCAACCATCACATTAGCGGTATTAATGAGCTTTTTGACAATGGTGCCGGTCGTCATGATATTGCCGCAGAGGACGAAAAACATGACAACAACCAGGGCAAATTTATCCATGCTGCGATACAACACCTCGATAACAATACGTGGATCGATATCGAGGAGAAACACCAGTCCAAAGGTGCCGGTAAAAAACAGCGCCATAAACACCGGCACGGTAGCGGCCAGGCAGCCAAGTAACAGGGCGAGAATCAACAGGTAGCTCATTTCCATGTCATCTCTCCCCGGTCATATCCTGGATACCACGCCAGTCCTCAACCATCACCACCAGGGTGCGAAAAAACATCATCACTCCCATGATCGGCAGTACCGCGTAAAAATACCATTCGGGAATCTGCAGCGTACTGGTGCGAGCGAACGGGTCATGATACATCATGACCGTCATGGTCCACCCGAGCTTGACCATTACCCCGGCAAAAAACAGCACCGCAATGTGCGAGATCAGGGTCAGCGGTCGCTTGAGCACCGGAAAAATCTGCGGCAGGGCATCAATACGGATCAGCGAACGACTGCGAATCGCCGTTACCGCACCGATATAGGTAGAAAAAAAGATGACCTTACGCACCACCTCATCCGACCAGTAGATATTGATATCGCCCCCGCTCTTGCGCATGATGACATTGGCCATGGCCGCCAGCAGGGCGGCACTGACCGCAATAAACAGCGACCATTCTTCAACAAATAACAAGGAACGATCAATTTTTTTAAAGATTCTTTTCAGCATTGTCCGTGTCCGGCTCCGCTAACTTTTGCCATATCGGCTGGGAAAGGTGGTATCGGGGTGTAGATCGTCTCTACGCTTTTTGGTGAGGTCAAACGAAAGACGGGACCAAAGAGGGATCCTCTCCGGCCCCGTCATAGCGAGGGCGATTATACAGAGATTATCTTTAACTGCCAAGCTTTGCCCGTACCAACTCGAGATATTCCGCACCGATACGCTCACTCCAGCGTTGCAGAACCGGTTCAGACATTTTTTTCAACTCGTTCAGATCGGCTTCCGAGAGTTGGTGAATCTGTACCCCCGCAGCCTGAGCAGCCGCGAGCTGCTCATCATGCTGACGGCGGGTGGCTTCACGCGATTTGGCACTTTCTTCAGCGACAACTTCAAGGAAGATGACGCGCAGATCCTCCGGTAGGCGATCGAGCCAGCGCTTGTTAACCAGATGAACAAACAGCCCCTGAGCGTAATTCAACTCGGTGAAATGCTTGGCGACGGTAAACTTTTTGGTAATATTACAAACGATGGCGGTGTGATCAAGACCGGTGATCACCCCGGTCTGCAGCGCCTGAGGCACATCGGGCCAGGGCATTACGGTGAACTTCAATCCCCAGGCGCGATAAAAATCGGTATTGACCGGGGCTTCGGCAATGCGGAAATTAACACTTTTGGCAGCCTCAAGGCTGTCTACCGGCACCGTCGTAGCCCAACCATAAGGACCGTAATTGGTAATATCGGCAACATAAATGCCTCCGGATAAAGCACTGTCAGCAAAGGGTTGCCAGATTTCCGGGTCCGCTCTGAACGTATCGAGTTTGTCGAAGGTATCAACAACATAGGGCAGATTAACAATGCCCAGGATGTCGGCCACATTGGCCGCCGCCACCGAAGAACTGAGCATACCGTGAACAGCACCAAGGCGCAGCTTGCTAATCACGTCACGCTCTCCCCCCAATTGTGCCAGGGGGCGATAGTCGACATAGATCTGACCATTAGTGCGCTCCCAGACCACATCGCGAATGCGATAGCCGGCAGCAACTCCCTCGATAACCGGATGCGAGATGTTGGAAAGAATGTAGGTATACTTGGCTCCACTAGGGTCAAACTTGGGTTGCCAGCTCGCCAGAGGATCCTCATTCGCCGCACCCTGAGCGGCCAGACCAAACAACAAAAGAAAAACCACAAACATCATCTTTTTCACACCAAAACCTCCCATAGAGAAAAGATATGATCAAACAGGGTTTGATCTACACAAACAAAAGTTAATCATGAGTAAATTCAATAGGTTAGCAGATCAATATATACCTGTTACAGTGTTTTAAGGTCAACAAAAAAAGCCGGGAGGCGAGGCCAACCCGGCTTTTTCAATCAGGATGCTCTCCTGCTCGATCAGTTATTCAGGCGCTCCTGCACCCGCTGGAGAAAGTCAGCCCCGATACGATCCTGCCACTGGTTGATCACCGGCTCAACCTGCTGTTTCATCGCTGCCAGATCCTGCTCCGGCAAGCGGGAGAAAGACACTCCGGCAGCCCGGGCCTTCGCCATTTCACGCTGGTCCTGTTCCTGGCCGGCCAGTCGCGCCTTCCCACTTTCTTCAGCAATAATGCGCAACAGCGTATCGCGCAAGTCCGCCGGTAAGCGCTGCAACCAGCGCTCGTTGATCAAGTGGATGTAAAGCCCCTGGGCATAGTCGATCTGGGTATAATGTTTGGCGGTGTTGAAAAAATTCCCGGTGCTGACAACCGTCGGGGTATGATCAAGACCGGTAATAACCCCGGTCTGCAAGGCTTGGGGCACATCGGGCCAGGGCATGACGGTGAACTGCAGCCCCCAGGCACGATACATATCGATATTAACCGGTGCCTGAGCAATGCGGAAAATGACGCTTTTCGCTTCCTCAAGACTGGTCACCGGGGTACGGGTTGCCCAGCCATAGCCACCATAGGCGGTGAAATCAGCAACACGGATGCCGGATTTCAGCGCCTCAGCGCCATACTCTTCAAACAGCTCGGCATCTTGACGAAACTGCTGCAACTGATCGAAACTGCCAACGAGAAATGGCAGATTGACCAGACCCAAACGCGGAGAGATATTCGGGGCGGCAACGGAAGAACTCATCATGCCATGAACAGCACCCATTCGCAGTTTGCCGATGACATCCATCTCGCCGCCCAGTTGGGACATGGGGCGATAATCGACAAACAAGCGGCCATTGGTCTCTTCCCAGACCCGGTCGCGGATGCGGAAACCGACACGCACACCTTCAATTGCCGGATGACCGACACAGGAGAGCAGATAGGTATGCTCCGCTGCACGCGGGTCAAACCGGGGCTGCCACTCAGCCAGAGGATCGTTCGCCAGAACGGCACCAGGGATCAGCAACAAGGCTGTCAACCCAATTGTCATCAACTTTTGTCTCATTATCTCTCTCCTTAAAAAAACAGTATGGCATGGATGGCACAGTAAAACACAATCTCGCCTTTAAAACAATAAGTTAGATCGCTAAACCGGTGGCGGTCACACCCCTTTTCCGGCGCTCCGGACAGAGCGGATTGTGCTGGCGGGTATAAGCTGGCGGCTGAAAAACAGCTGCATCTGTCGTCTCCTCTGTGTTAATGGTAGCATGACTCTTATCATTGTGGAGATAAGCCCCCCCATGCCCCACTCCAAGACCCTCCAAAAGCCCGAACTGCTGGCCCCGGCCGGCAGTCTCGAAGCCTTTTTTGCCGCTGTTGATGCCGGTGCCGATGCTGTTTATACCGGACTGAAGGATTTTTCCGCCCGCGCCAAAGCCAAAAACTTCAGCCTCGCCGACATTGAACGTATGACCAGCTATCTGCATGCCGATGGCAAACGTCTCTACGTCACCCTCAACACCCTGATCCGCGAAAACGAGCTGTCCCACCTGATCGATACCCTGTCAGCGCTGGAATCCTTCGCGGTTGATGCTGTCATTATTCAGGATTTAACCATCTGGAAACTGGTCAGGGAACACTTTCCCGGCCTGGAAGTACATTCTTCAACACAGCTGACCATCCACAATGTCGCCGGTGTCAAGATGCTTGAGCGCCTCGGTTTTACCCGCACGGTGCTGGCGCGGGAACTGACCCTGGCAGAAATCGCTTTTATTCGCAGCCAGACGCGCATGGAACTGGAGCATTTCATCCACGGCGCCCTGTGTTTCTCCTTCAGTGGTCAGTGTTACTTCTCATCGTTTTTAGGTGGCAAAAGCGGCAACCGTGGACGCTGCACCCAGCCCTGCCGCCGCAATTATCGCCACCACCAGCAGCAGGGGTTTTTCTTCTCCCCCAATGATCTTTCCGCCATCGACCTGCTGCCGCAACTGACAAACGCCGGAATCTGCAGCTTCAAGATAGAGGGAAGGATGAAAAGCGCCGAATACGTCCATAAGGTCGTGGGGGCTTACCGGCGGGTCATGGACGCCTCTGAAACAGACCGCAAACAGGTCCTCACGGCTGCCAAGCAACAACTCAAGGAAAGTTTCGGCCGCCAGCCGACCCGTGGTTTTCTTTCCGGCAGCCAGCCGGATGATATGGCCATTCCCTCACAAAAAGGGGCAACCGGGCGCTTTATCGGTAAAATCCGCCAGGTCCAGGGTAGTCGCCTTAGTTTTACCACATCACAGCCGCTGCATTTAGGTGACCGTCTACGGATTCAGCCGGCCAACGACAAAAGCGGCAGCGCCTTTACCCTGCGCCAATTGTTCAGCGGCACGCGCCAGGTAAAAAAAGCCCCCGGCGCTACACAGGTGACCGTCCTCTCCCCCTTTGACCAGCGTTTTTCCCCGGGGGACAGCGTCTTTATGGTGGCCAGTGCCGATGCCTTTACCTTGAGCGATGCCGCCGCGCGCCGCAAACTTGAACATCGCCGTCCGCCCGGTGAGGTTGTTGACCTCGCCATCAGCGTGACCGCCGCCGACATTGCCATCCGCGCAACGATCAAGCGGCAGTGCATGGATTTTACCTATCCCCTCACCAGCTTTGCCGCCACCAGTCAACCTCTGGATATAGCGGTACTCGAGCAGGTGTTCGCTGCTGTCGCTGATGAACCTTTCGTTCTTGGATCCTTAATCTGTGGCGAACTGCCAGCGATTGTCATCCCCCCAAAACAGCTCAAACAGATCCGCCGCACCTTTTATCGCGATCTGCGTCTGGCTCGCCAACAGGACATCCAGCGGCGGCGCCACGATCAGCGCCAGGCCGCCGTCGCTTCCCTGCTGCCGGCCGCCGGCAAGCCCCACCGGAAGTCAGAGTTCCGGGCACTACTTGGCGATACCCGCGAGCAGCATCTGCTCAATAACGAGCTGATCGATGCCCTGCTGCTGCCGATCAACAGCCACAGTTTGCAACAGGCCGACAAACTACGTCGCCGTGCCGACCAGATCATCTGGGACCTCCCCTTCGTCCTTTTTGACCAGGACTGGCAGGACCATCAAGTGGCCATCCGTACCCTGGTGCAGGCCGGCTTTCGCCGGTTTCGCCTGAGCAATCTCGGCCACTTCCCCCTGTTTGACGGGATCACCGATCTCAAACTCTACAGCAGCTATCGCCTCTTTGCTCTTAACAGCCAGGCGGTCGCCGCCTGGAACGCGCTGAACATCGCTGATGTTGAACTCTATATCGAGGATGATCGCGACAACCTCGCGGCCATCCTCTCACGCCAACTGCCGGTGCCCACCAGCCTCATGGTCTATGGGAGGGTTCCCCTGCTGACCTCGCGCATCCGCGTCCGCCAGCTGCGCAGCGAAGGCCCGGTTCTTTCTGACCGTAACGATACCTACCGGGTTCATCAGCGCCAGGGGTTGACCTGGTTGTTCAGTGAAACCCCCTTTTCCTTTAGA
>NZ_JCBCBS010000052.1:0-3635 GCF_059864205.1 Pelovirga sp. | reverse complement strand
GGTGATAATTTCCAGATGAATTATTGGCGCATCATTGTTGCGGTCAATTTATTCGCACTGATCAGCGCCAACTGGCGAAAATCTCTGCCGGAAAGGGCGTCTACTTTTGCTATGCTAAAGGTAACTATTCACTGCTGTCCTGGCGCAGGGCCGGGTTTCCTGTGGCAAACCTAGAATCCATCTATCAGCAAAAGCTCGCCGCCCTTGACGAACTGAAAAAATCCCTGTTACATCAGGCTTTCAACGGGGCGCTGTGAGTTCGTGTGTTATGTTCGTGCGATCGACTCACCCAAATAATGTGTCGACAAAACCAAATAACATCGACACATTTTATTGACATGTCGATTGCATCGACATAGAGTGCTGTCATGTCGAAAAATCGGAGATAATTAAACATGACCTCTGAAAGCTGGAATCCCGAATGCGCCTACAACGCGCTTCCGCTCTTGCCACCTGCCATCGAGGTGGAAACCCGTGCTGTGCTGAAGCAGTGCATCACTGCCCGGGCGGCGCTGGCCGAACTGAAGCAGGCGGCGGAGTTGCTTCCGAATCAGGCCATGCTGATCAATACCTTACCGCTCCTCGAAGCGCGGGCCAGTTCGGAAATCGAGAATATCGTGACGACCACGGACGAACTGTTCCGGCATGTGGGTAACGAGGCTCAGGCCAATCCCGCCACCAAGGAAGCCCTGCGTTACAGCCGCGCGCTGTTCGAGGGTTTCAGAGCGCTCAAACAAACCCCGCTCAACACGCGCACGGCCGAGCAGGCATGCACCACCATCAAGGGCGTGGAAATGACGATCCGCCGCACGCCGGGAACAACGCTCATCAACGACACAACGGGCAAGACCATCTATACCCCGCCCGAAGGCGAGGGCTTGTTGCGGGATCTGCTGGCGAACTGGGAGCGCTATCTGCACAACGAGACGGAGCTCGATCCCCTGATCCGCATGGCGGTCGGCCACTATCAATTCGAGGCGATCCACCCGTTTACCGATGGCAACGGCCGCACGGGGCGGGTGCTGAACAGCCTGTTCCTGATCCAGAAAGGCTTGCTGACCCTGCCGATTCTGTATCTGAGCCGTTACATCATCCAGAATAAGGCGGATTATTATCGCCTGCTGTTGCAGATCACGCGGGAGGGGGCCTGGGAGCCGTGGCTGCTTTACATCATCAAGGGCGTGGAGCAGACTGCCAGCTGGACGACGGCCAAGATTGCGACGATTCGCGCCTTGTCCGACCACACGACCGAATATGTCCGTGCCAGCCTGCCGAAGGTCTATAGCCACGAACTGATCAATCTGTTGTTTCAACTTCCGTATTGCCGTATCAGCAGTCTGACCGAGGCGGGTATCGCCAAACGTCAGACGGCCTCGCTCTATCTGAAGCAGTTGGTCGGGATCGGCGTGCTGACCGAACTGGATGCGGGGAAGGAAAAGCTGTTCATCCACCCCAAGCTGATGCAACTGCTGACGCGCGACAGCAATGACTTTATCCCCTACGGAAAAGCAGCACCATGAACGAATACCCCCCAGGATCATGCCCTGACGGTGCGGGATTTGATCAATCAGGTCAAGACCAGCAGCGACCCCAACTACTGCGTGCGGGTCACCGCCAATGATGGCGCGATCATCCCGGCTCATTGATAGATCACCCGTTGCTGGGATTTTATGCTGTCAATCAGATAAGGACTGATAGCCGCCTCTGTCAGCAGATCAACCGCTATTAGCATGACTCACCTCAGCTAACCCAGAATTGAGATCACTGAAGCTGGTTAGTAACTATTCAGCTCTATCCTTGCGCAGGGTCGGGGATCCTGTGGCAAGGGTTTTTGTCGCCATGGACGGCGACAAAAAGCGGTCATGGATGACGAAAAGCGTCCCTTGACACAGGATTCCCGACCCGGTGCTGAACAGATACGCTGGTTAATCACCTGAGAAAAAATGGAGAGTTTCAAAATCATCAGACCACCTACGGGACCTCGGCGGCAAAAAAGCATAAAAAAAGGACCTAGCCAAAACAGCTAAGTCCTTGATTTTTAATGGCGCGCCTCGAGAGATTCGAACTCCCGGCCTTCTGATCCGTAGTCAGACGCTCTATCCAGCTGAGCTAGAGGCGCAAAGAAGTGAGTTTATCGCCCAGAATTGAAAATTTGTCAATAGTTAAGTCAGCACTCGCTAAAGCTTCGAATCCTGTCGAACTACTGTGCTAAATAACTGGCGGAGAGGGAGGGATTCGCCCACTACGTCGCCACCATCACGGTGGCTCCTGCGTCGGCTCCCCTGCGCTCGCTGGCGCGGCCATCCATGGCCGCTTTTCTGACATTCAGTCAGCGCTCGCTCCGCTTCGAATCCGGTCGAACTACTGTGCTAAATAACTGGCGGAGAGGGAGGGATTCGAACCCTCGGTCCCGGTTTCCCAGAACACTCGCTTAGCAGGCGAGCACCTTCGGCCTCTCGGTCACCTCTCCGCAAATCGTAAAATTTTGGAACTCCGCTTTTCTGACATTCAGTCAGATCGCTAAAGCTTCGAATCCTATTCAACTTTTTTGTGCTAAACAATTGGCGGAGGAGGTAGGATTCGCCCACTACGTCGCCACCATCACGGTGGCTCCTGCGTCGGCTCCCCTGCGCTCACTGCCGCGGCCGTCCTGGCCGCTCTTCTGACATTCAGTCAGCGCTCGCTCCGCTTCGAATCCGGTTGAACTGTTGTGCTAAACAATTGGCGGAGGAGGTAGGATTCGAACCCACGGAACTTTCGTTCAACGGTTTTCAAGACCGCCGCCTTAAGCCACTCGGCCACTCCTCCGTTTAATCGCTGGTTTCTTGCGAAAAACTCTGGAACAGTAACCAACCTTGGCATAAAAAGCAAGCACAAACAGACCCTCATTCTAACCAGGTAAGAAGCTTACACCGGCGCGACAATCTTCTGCAATCCCCCCATATAGGGCACCAGAACTTCAGGAATTGTCACTGAGCCATCTTCCTGCTGATAATTTTCCAGAACCGCTACCAGGGTACGACCTACGGCAAGTCCGGAGCCGTTGAGGGTATGCACCAGCTCGGGCTTTTTGGCGCCTTCACGGCGAAAACGGATGGCGGCGCGGCGAGCCTGAAAGTCGCGGAAATTCGAACAGGAAGATATTTCGCGGTAAGCATCCTGCCCCGGCAACCAGACTTCGATATCAAAGGTCCGCGCTGCAGAAAATCCGATATCCCCGGTACACAGATCGATCACCCGATAGGGTAACTTCAATAGCTGCAACACCTTTTCGGCATGTTGCAACAAGGTTTCCAACTCGGCATCAGAATCTTCCGGGCGGGTAAACTTGACCAGTTCCACTTTGTTGAACTGATGCTGGCGGATCAAACCGCGGGTGTCACGGCCATGGGCTCCAGCCTCCTTGCGAAAACAGGGGGTATAGGCGGCATAACAGAGGGGCAGATCCTTTTCACTGAGGATTTCGTCACGATGGATGTTGGTCACCGGCACTTCCGCTGTCGGGATCAGGAACAGATCGACATCTTCAGTATGGAACAAATCGGCCTCAAACTTGGGCAACTGGCCGGTGCCGGTCATGGAGGCACGATTGACCAGAAACGGTGGCAGGGTTTCGGTATAACCGTGCTGGTCGG
>NZ_JCBCBS010000191.1:0-5296 GCF_059864205.1 Pelovirga sp. | reverse complement strand
CGCTTCTCAATAGCGGCGGTACCGGTCGGGAAAGTCCCGTCATCCGGCATGGCTGACAGGGGCAGTTCGTGGCCGACGCCGTCAATAATTGGCCCGAGGGTCGTTTTAACTATGTCAGAGTAGCCGCCCCATTGACCAATGTGCATCTTAATAGAACTTTCAGCAGTAGCCGGCACCTGGACTTCAAAAATATTTTCGAGCGCGGCATCAACGCCGCGTTTGTTCATCGCCACAACTTTTTCACCGGCCTTACCGTAAGTCTTGTCAATAGCATCCTTGATCTGGCTGATCGCCTGATTGACCGGAATGATCTCGGAGATCTTGAAGAAGGCGGTTTGCATGATCACGTTGATTCGGGCACCGAGGCCTATCTCTTCACCCAGATGAATTCCGTCGATGACATAAAATTTCAGTTTCTTGTCGATAATCCGCTGTTGTACCAGTTGCGGCAAATTGTTCCAGATTTCATCCTTGCTAAAAGGCGCATTGAGCAGGAAGGTTGCCCCCTGCTTGGCACTCTTGAGCATGTCGTACTTCTCCAGGAAGGAAAAGTTGTGACAAGCAATAAAGTCTGCCTGGGAGATCAGATAAGTGCTCTTGATTTCGTTTTTGCCGAAACGCAAGTGTGAGGTGGTCAGGCTGCCGGCTTTTTTGGAATCGTAAACAAAATAAGCCTGTACCTTGTTTTTGGTACATTCACCGATAATTTTGATAGAGTTTTTGTTGGCGCCGACAGTGCCGTCTGATCCCAGGCCAAAGAACATGGCCGCATAACCGTCAAAAGGTACGAGGAAGTCCTTGTCGAAATCAAGACTGCTGCCAAGCACGTCATCTTTAAAGCCAACGATGAAATGGTTCTTCGGTTTGTCAGCAAGTAAATTGTCAAGAACCGCCTTGCACATACCGGCATTAAATTCAAAAGAACCCAACCCATAACGGCCACCAACAATCGGTGGGTAACCGGAGAAGCTGGTCATTTTTTCTACCATGCCTTCGCCGATAGCCGTCCGAACCGCCTGATACAGCGGCTCGCCAATGGAACCCGGCTCTTTGGTGCGATCAAGTACGGCAATCTTCTTGGTTGTCGCCGGGATCGCTTTACAGAAATCTTCAATCGGGAACGGCAGGAACAAGCGGATCTTGATCAGACCGACCTTTTCCCCTTTAGAAACCAGGTAATTGATGGTTTCTTCCATCGCCTCACAGCCGGAACCCATCATCACCACGATCCGCTCGGCATCGGGCGATCCGACATAATCAACCAGATTGTACTGACGGCCGGTCAGGGCAGCAAACTTATCCATCTGCGCCTTGAGGATGGCGGGAACTTTTTCGTAATACGGATTGACGGTCTCACGTCCCTGGAAATAAACATCAGGGTTCTGTGCGGTTCCGCGCAATTTCGGATGCTCCGGCGACAGAGCACGCTGACGATGAGCCGTGACAAGATCGTTGCTTATCATCTGGCGCATGTCATCCAGCGTCAGCTCTTCAATTTTTTGTATTTCGTGAGAGGTACGGAAGCCATCAAAGAAATGCAGGAAAGGCACCCGTGACTCCAGCGTCGCTGCCTGGGAGATCAGGGCAAAATCCATGACTTCCTGAGGGTTATTGGAACAGAACTGAACCCAACCGGTGGAACGACAAGCCATCACATCGGAGTGATCGCCAAAAATCGACAACGCCTGAGCAGCAATGGCACGCGCCGACACATGGAAAACGGTCGGGGTCAATTCACCGGCAATCTTGAACATATTGGGAATCATCAACAACAGGCCCTGGGAGGCAGTAAAGGTTGTCGTCAACGCACCGGCCTGCAAGGCACCATGAACGGCACCAGCCGCGCCACCTTCTGACTGGAGCTCAACAACCTTGGGAATGGTTCCCCAGATGTTCTTTTCGCCGACAGCGCTCTTGGCGTCGGAAATTTCACCCATGACCGATGACGGGGTGATGGGATAGATGGCAATCACCTCATTGGTCGCATGAGCAACGTGCGCCGCTGCGGCATTACCGTCAATATTGACCATTTTCCGAGACATGCATACCTCCTGTGTAAGTTAGGTAAATGACGTTCTTTTCAATTAAAAGAACAAAGGGAATGATGACACTTGAGAATCGTCCATATCGATTTCCTGTTGTTGTCAGAGTGTCCGGCGACCGGATACCGCATGCTGCACCGTACCGGCATCAATATATTCCAGACCGCTGCCCGAAGGGATACCGTGGGCCAGACGGCTGGCCGGCACGCCACGTTGCCGACAGAGGCGCGCCAGATACAGGGCAGTTGCCTCGCCTTCAACGCTGAAATTGGTGGCGATAATCACCTCATCAAAGGTTTCCGTGGCCAGACGCTGTTCCAGCTGCGGAATCTTCAGATCTTCCGGGTCAACCCCGTCCAGGGGAGATAAAACTCCGTGCAACACATGATAGAGCCCACGGTAGGAATGACTGCGTTCAATCGCCAGCAGATCCTGGGGCTGCTCAACCACACAAAGCAGGCGCTGATCTCGTTGCTCCGCAGCGCAGATGCCGCACAAGCGGTTTTCAGCGATATGAAAGCATTTCTCACATAAACGGACGTTGCGTTTCATTTCCAGCAGAGCATCCGCCAGTGCTGCGACCTCAGAATCCGCTGTGCGCAACAGATGAAAAGCCAGACGCGCCGCCGTCTTGCCGCCGATCCCCGGCAGCTTCGCCAGTTCGGCCTCTAAACGAGCGAAAGACGGGAGAGAGCCTAGCATAACTTTGTCTCCTGAATCTAATAGTTTATGCTTTTATAACGTCGTTTTCAGGGATGCTAAAAAACAACAACGACACCAAAAAAAATGGTGGCGCATTGGTCTGACCAAAAATAACTCTACCACGCAAAAGGGGATTGACTCAATCTTTTTTATCCCCGCTAAAACATCCCCGGGATATTCATCCCTCCGGTAATTTTGCCCATCTCCTCCTGCACCATCTCCTGGCTCTTTTTCATCCCCTCATTCACCGCTGCGATGACCAGGTCCTCGAGCATCTCGACATCCTCAGGATCAACCACCGCCTTTTCGATTTTCAGCTCAAGCAGCTGCTGCTTGCCGTTCACCCGCGCGGTGACCATACCCCCACCGGCGCTGGCCTCAACTTCTCTGGTTGCCAGTTCCGCCTGCATACGTGCCATTTTCGCCTGCATCTGCTGCGCCTGCTTCATGATATTGCCAAGTCCCTTTGCCATCATTGTCTCCTTTTTATGATGAGTAAAAATACTACACAAAACCCTTATCGATGGGAGTCACCTTCTCGACATTGCCGCCAAAAATCTCCAGCGCCGATTTCACCAGTGGATGCTCGAGGGCGTTCTCACGCAGCTTGCGCTGACGATCACTCTCCTGGCGCTCACGTTCCTCGTGCAACGACGGCGGCTGAGGCTCGCCATTGGCGCCCTTGATAATCTCAATGTTTACCGGCACAGAAAAATATTCCGCTGCCAACCCCTGCAGATTCTGTTGCATCTCAGCGTCAGCCAGTCCAAAAAATTTGGCCGGCATGGCAATCCGCACCAATGGCAATTCCAGCGCCAACAAACTGGCCTGTTCGAGCAACGATGAGATCCGCGGACGCCGCCGACTTCTGACAAATTCGACTAATCCGGCCCAGCTGCCTGCGGATAGCTCCTCCGTCAGCTGAGCATCAGGCTTTTTTTCCTCAGCTTCCTCAGGTTCCTCAGGCAGCGGC
Organism: Pelovirga sp.; assembly: GCF_059864205.1. Classification (NCBI taxonomy): domain Bacteria; kingdom Pseudomonadati; phylum Thermodesulfobacteriota; class Desulfuromonadia; order Geobacterales; family Geobacteraceae; genus Pelovirga; species Pelovirga sp. The sequence continues at coordinate 1,579 of NZ_JCBCBS010000191.1, read as the reverse complement.
GGCGGTGATTCAGGGGGGAGCTCAACGTCACGAGTTTCGCTAACGGGATGAGGGGCAACGGTACGATTCTCGCTGACCACCGGTGTAGCGACAGGGGCAGGGACAGCATAATCGACCCGCGCCAACAGGTTTTTTTCCAGGCTCTCCAAACGTTGAATCAGGGTGGCAACATCGATCCCGGTGGGGAGCGTCGCCAGCTTGACCAGCGCCACTTCCATAGTCAGGCGTGAGTAGGTTGAGGTTGCCAGCTCGGCTTCAGTGCGCAGCAAAAACGCCAGGATTCGCTGAAATTCATCCAGAGGACGGGGTGCTGCCAGACGCCGTAACTCGGTCAATTCGCCTTCACTGACATCGAGCAACTCCCCCGGTTCGTCGATGACCTTGAGAATTACCAGACCGCGCACCAGCGCCACCAGCTGCTGACAAAACTGGCGAAAGGAATGTCCCAGATCATCAACCTGCGCCACCAGGGTCAGCAGCTCACGAGGATTGCGTTCGACAATGGCCGTCAAGGTATCCAGTAACAGCTGACTGCTGACCTGACCGAGAATCTGCTGTAGCGGCTCATCAGCCACCTGATTGCCGCAGCAGGCAATCACTTGATCGAAAGCCGACAAGGCATCACGCATACTGCCGCCGCCGTGGCGGGCAAGCGCTGCCAGGCCGGCAGCACTGATGGAGATCCCTTCTTGAGTGGCGATGTAGTGCAGGCGTTCCTGCACTGCCACGATGCTGATTTTCTTGAAATCAAACCGTTGGCAGCGCGACAGAATAGTGACTGGGATCTTGTGGGGTTCGGTGGTAGCAAAAATAAACTTAACGTGGGCAGGTGGCTCTTCGAGGGTCTTCAACAACGCATTAAAAGCGCTGTTGGAGAGCATATGCACTTCGTCGATAATAACAATCTTATAGCGACCCTGGGACGGCAGATAGCGCACCGCATCCCGCAGCTCGCGAATATCATCGACACCATTATGGGACGCGCCATCGATTTCGAGGACGTCAATCCCCTGACCGGAGGTAATTTCAACGCAGGAAGAACAGCTGCCGCACGGGGTAGTGGTTATTCCCTGCTGACAGTTCAGGGCTTTGGCGAAGATCCGTGCCGCCGAGGTTTTACCGACTCCGCGCGCACCGGTGAAGAGAAAGGCGTGATGCACGCGATCAGTGGTGATGGCATTTTTCAGGGTTTGGCTGACGTGCTCCTGCCCGACCAGATCGTCGAACAGCTGTGGCCGCCACTTGCGCGCCAGAACCAGGTACGACATAGAAGAATCCTGACGTGTATCTGTCGAGCACGGGATCGGGGCTCCCATGCCAAGGGACACGATTGTTTGCTATGGGGCCATCCATGACCGTTCGACTGTCGCCGTCCCTGGCGACAGACGCCCTTGTCACGGGAACCCCGATCCCATGCAAGGTGTGTGCTGTATCATTGCGGAAAAAAATTGCCGATACAAGAGACAGCCGGGCACCCCCGCGGCACACATTCAAACCGCTACCGCTGCTCCCTTCCGGGCCTGACGGGGTTTACGGCCGCCTGTTGCGCAGGACCCGGCTGTCACTTCTACCGGCAACA
>NZ_JCBCBS010000166.1:0-11230 GCF_059864205.1 Pelovirga sp. | reverse complement strand
GAAGGACTTTACCGCCACCTTCTTTCAGAAAAACACCCTGCTGGAAGTGCTGCTCAAGTATTCGGTGTTTGACGTCAGCAACACCCTGCTGGTGATGCGCCCCTATCAGATTGCCGCCACCGAGCGCATTTTGTGGAAGATCAACAGCTCCCATACCGCCAAAAACTGGAGCAATCCGGAAAGCGGTGGCTATGTCTGGCACACCACCGGTTCCGGTAAAACCCTGACCAGTTTCAAGGCGGCGCGCCTGGCCACTGAGTTGGACTTTATCGACAAGGTTTTTTTTGTGGTGGATCGCAAGGATCTGGACTACCAGACCATGAAGGAGTACCAGCGCTTTTCACCTGAGAGCGTCAACGGCTCAGACTCTACCTCCGGCCTCAAACGTAATCTGGATAAGGACGACAACAAGATCCTTGTCACCACGATCCAGAAGCTTAACAACCTGATGAAGAGCGAAGGGGAGCTGCCAATTTATGCCAGACAGGTGGTGTTTATCTTTGACGAATGCCACCGCAGCCAGTTTGGTGAGGCACAGAAGAATCTGAAGAAGAAGTTCAAAAGGTTCTATCAGTTCGGTTTTACCGGCACGCCGATCTTTCCGCAGAACGCCCTGGGCGCGGAAACCACCGCCAGCGTGTTTGGCCGTGAACTGCATTCCTATGTGATCACCGATGCCATTCGCGATGAGAAGGTGCTCAAATTCAAGGTCGACTACAACGCTGTGCGCCCTCAATTCAAGGCACTTGAAACCGAGCAGGATGTACAGAAACTGACCGCTGCGGAGAATCGCCAGGCCCTGCTGCATCCCGAACGTATCCGCGAAATATCCCAATACATTCTGAATCACTACCGGCAGAAAACCCACCGTCTGCAGCCAGGCGGCAAGGGATTTAACGCCATGTTCGCGGTCAGCAACGTGGATGCGGCAAAATGCTATTACGAAGCGCTGAACAGGCTGCAGGCTGATTGCGACAAACCGCTGAACATTGCCACCATCTTTTCCTTTGCCGCCAACGAGGAGCAGGATGCCATAGGCGACATTGCCGATGAGAGCTTTGATGTGGCTGCCATGAACAGCAGTGCCAAGGAGTTTTTGAGCGCGGCGATTGCTGATTACAACGCCCTTTTTAAGACCAGTTTCAGCGTTGACAGCAAGGGGTTTCAAAACTACTACCGCGACCTGGCCAAGCGGGTAAAAGGAGAAGACAGCAAAGGCCTTCAATTTAGACCAGAGGAAAAGGTGGATTTATTGATTGTCGTCGGGATGTTCCTCACCGGTTTCGACGCACCAACCCTCAACACGTTGTTTGTGGACAAGAACCTGCGCTACCACGGACTGATCCAGGCCTATTCGCGCACCAACCGCATTTATGACGCCACCAAAACCTTTGGCAATATCATCACCTTTCGTGATCTGGAACAGGCCACCATCGACGCCATCACCCTGTTTGGCGACAAGAACACCAAGAATGTGGTCCTGGAAAAGAGCTACAAGGAGTACCTGGAAGGCTTCACCGATATTGTCACCGGTGAAGCGCGGCGCGGCTTCAAGGTTGTGGTAACGGAGCTGGAACGGCGCTTTCCTGACCCGGTCGAGATTGTTAAAGAAAAAGACAAAAAAGAATTTGCCAAACTCTTTGGAGAATACCTGCGGATTGAGAACATCCTGCAAAACTACGATGAATTTGCCGCGTTAAAAGCCCTGCAATCCGTTGACCGCAATGACCCGGAGGCGATCGAGGTCTTCAAAACGCAACATCACCTAAGCGATGATGATCTTGCCATACTGCAGGCAACCCGGATACCATCTGAGCGCAAGGTTCAGGATTACCGCTCTACCTATAACGATATCCGTGACTGGCTACGGCGTGAAAAATCAGCCAACGAGCAAGACCAGTCCACTCTCGACTGGGATGACGTGGTGTTTGAGGTGGACCTGCTCAAGTCACAGGAGATCAATCTGGATTACATCCTGGAGCTGATTTTTGAGCACAACAAGAAAAACAAGGGCAAGGCCGAATTGATTGATGAAGTACGGCGCCTGATTCGTGGCAGCCTTGGCAATCGCGCCAAGGAAAGCCTGGTAGTGGATTTTATCAACCAGGCGAATCTGGATGAGATCCCTGACAAGGCAAGCGTGATTGATGCCTTTTTCACTTTTGCCCGAGGGGAGCAACAACGTGATGCAGAGGAGCTTATTAATAGCGAACAGCTCAATGCCGATGCGGCCAGACGCTATATCGCCATCTCGTTAAAGCGGGAATTCGCCAGCGACAACGGCACCGAGCTGAACGCCATTCTGCCGAAGATGAGTCCGCTCAATCCACAGTATCTGACGATGAAACAAAGCGTCTTCCAGAAAATTGCCGCCTTTGTTGAGAAGTTTAAAGGCGTAGGGGGGCAGATATAATTCCTGATGTTGTGGCAGCCCTCAATTTTTAAGGATCAACTGAATGAAAACCCTTTATCTTGATACCTTCTCCGGCATCTCCGGCGACATGTTTTTGGGTCTGCTCTGTGACCTGGGTCTTGATGTGGAGCAACTTAAAGCCGAACTGGCCAAACTGCCGGTCAGCGATTACCAGCTCAACATCAAACGTGAGCGACGGCACGGGATTGAAGGATGCCGCTTTAGCGTTAACCACAAAGAAGTTCACCACCATCGCAGCTGGAGCCGCATCGATCAGATGCTGGCGGACAGTCACTTAAGTGAGCGCAGCAAGGAGCTGGCACGGCGCTTTTTCCACCGCCTCGGTGAAGCCGAAGCCAGGGTTCATGGCATCAGTATTGATGAGGTTCACTTTCATGAAGTCGGCGCCGTCGACGCTATCGTGGATCTCACCGGAGCGGCCATCGGCATCGATCTGCTACAGATCGACAAGGTCCTCTGCGCGCCACTGCCCCTGTCACGCGGCATCAGCCAATGTGCCCACGGCGCTCTTCCGCTACCGGCACCGGCAACGTTGGAGATCCTCCAGGGGCGACCGGTTTACGACAGTGGCTGTGACAAGGAACTGGTCACCCCCACCGGCGCTGCGATTGTCAGGGAACTGGCAGAGTTTTGCGATCTCCCCAGCCTGCCCCTGGGCCGCAGTGGCTATGGTGTCGGCGGCTGGGAGCTTGCCGATCGCCCCAACCTGCTGCGTGGTATTCTTTACGATCAAAAGCAAACATCAAGCCCAAACGACCAAGTCGACCTGCTCGAATCCCATATCGACGACAGTACCCCGGAACAGCTCAGCGACCTGCTCGAACGACTCTTTGAAGCCGGTGCCCTGGATGCCGCCTATTCCCCCTTACAGATGAAAAAGAACCGCCCCGGGCAACTTCTCAAGGTGGTCTGTCAGCCGGCGCACAGCCAGACGCTGGCGACCCTGATCATGCATCACAGCAGCGCCATCGGCGTTCGCTCTCAGCCCTGCCGCCGTTATCGGTTGCAGCGCCACGAGGTTACCATCACAACCACCCTCGGTACAGCGGGCGTTAAGCTGCTGTTCGACAATAACCAATTTCTGCGCCTGAGTGCCGAGTACGACGATTGCCGGCGCCTGGCCCGGCAGCACAATCTGCCCTTGCAACAGGTCTACCGCCTGGTTGAAAATAGCGCTTACGACCAGCTGCCACAGCTCCTTAAGGAGATGAACCATGATTGAACCAGCATCACGCAGGCGCAAAAACTGCGCGACGATCTTTTTTGCCACCAATGGCGGGCTGGGTTTCGCCCCGCTTGCCCCCGGCACTTTCGGCACCCTGGCGGGAATTCCGGCCTTTTATTACCTGTCGTTATTGCCCGGCTTGCTCCAGTTTGTCATTCTCGTCGCTGTCATCACTTTCAGCGTCTACATTTGCCAACATGCCGGCAGCTATTTCGGTGAAGCCGATGACGGGCGCATCGTGATTGACGAGCTCGCCGGTTATCTGGTGACCGTCGCCTTTCTGCCCTTTACCTGGGGAACGGCGCTGCTGGCCTTTTTCTGGTTTCGATTGTTTGACATTTTAAAGCCACCCCCGATCGGCTACATTGATCGCAATTTTAAAAACGGTTTTGGTGTCACCTGTGATGATGTGCTGGCCGGGGTTTACGCCGCCATTGCGGTGCGCCTGTGCCTCGCTTTGTTTAGCTGACTTTTTCGGAACTATTCACCACTGTCATTGCGCAGGGTCGGGATTCCTGTGGCAAGGGTGTTTGTCGCCATGGACGGCGACAACAAGCGATCATGGATGACCCAACGGGAAACCATCGCGTCCCTTGACATAGGATTCCCGATCCAGTGCTGAACAGATACACTTTTTCTTTGCTGGAAACTATCTATGCCCAGTTTTGATATTGCTATCCTGACCACCGCAGAAGATCTGCTCAGTGGCGACTCCACCGATTCTATCAGTGCTGTCGTCGTTGACATGCTCACCCGACATGGCTACCGCCCGCGTTGCTCCCTGGCTGTTTCGGACAATGAAAAGGAAATCTTTGCGGCGCTCAACTACCTTTCCCGGCAGGCACGTTTTGTCATTGTCAGTGGCGGGCTGGGACCCGGCAGCAATGCCTTCACCGCCCGCGCTGCCGCTCGTGCTCTGGAGTTACCACTGGTCATTCATGAGGAAGCCCTGGAGATGGTGCGCGCCTGGTGTCACACGCGTCACCAGGCGCCGGATCCGGCCAATGAACGCCTGGCGCTGCTGCCGCAAACGGCGCAGTTGCTTGCCAATCCCCTAGGAATGACGCCGGGCTTTACCTTGAGCCATCACCAGTGCCGGATGTTCTTTTTGCCCGCTGCCCCTGCTGAACTGCGTGCCATGCTGAAACAATCGGTGCTGCCGCAACTTCAACAGGATTATCCGGAGGAGCAGCGCCTGCACCGTCGCACCCTGAAACTGTTCGGCCTGACTGAGGTTCGTATCCGCACGATGATCCCTGCCGGGCACCTGCCGGAAGGGGTCAGGGTCAATTACAGCCACGACTTCCCGCTGGTGCTGGTGAACCTCAAAGCCTACGGCGAAGGGGCAGAAGAGCGCCTGGACCAGGCTGAAGCATTGATCCTGCAGCTACTTGGTGACCATCTGATGGCGCGTGACGGGCAGAGTGCCGAAGGCAACGTCGCTCAACTCCTGACCCGCGCCGGCCTGACCCTGTCGTTAGCAGAGTCCTGTACCGGTGGCTTGCTCAGCAGTATGCTGACCCGCAACCCCGGTGCCTCAGCCTTTCTCGATCGCGCCGGGGTCACCTACGCCAATGCCGCCAAACAGCACTGGCTTAAAGTACCGCAGGCCATCCTGCTGCAACATGGCGCCGTCAGCGAACCCTGCGCCCGCGCCATGGCCACCGGTCTGCGCCACGAAAGTGGTACCGATCTGGCACTGGCGATTACCGGCATTGCCGGTCCGGATGGCGGCACGGCAGACAAACCGGTGGGCACCGTCTATCTCGCCCTGGCAAGCGCCGCCGGGGTTGATGTTCAACGTTATCTTTTTAGTGGCGATCGCGCCCGTGTTCAGAAGCTGAGCGCATTTATGGCGCTGGAATGGCTACGGCGATTTGCTCTGCAGCGCCTAGCTGATTAAGCTCTCGACAGAGACACACCAATCGTTTTACTCTGGCTCGGCAGAAGGCAGAAGGCAGAAAAAAGATTGTCATTTCTGCAGTTTTAATTCTGTATTCTTTATTCTGTCTCCTGGATTTTTGAATGCAGCAAAGAGCGAAGGCGATAGTTTTTTTTGATTAAAAAGTCGCCTCCACCACCACAACGACTTACTATGTCACATGGAGAGGGGAAGATTGGGCAAACACCAATCTTTAATAGCTGACATTAACCAATTTACTACACCATCAAGGAGCATTTCATGTCCGATCAAAACCGCAACCGCGCTCTCGAACTGGCCATGGGGCAGATTGAAAAACAATTCGGCAAAGGGAGCATCATGCGCCTCGGCTCCGACTACCAGATGCCCGCTATCTCCACCATCCCCACCGGCTCCTTAAGTCTCGATCTGGCCCTCGGCGTCGGTGGCATCCCCAAAGGACGCATCATCGAGATTTTTGGCCCGGAATCGTCGGGCAAAACCACCCTGGCACTGCATATTCTGGCTGAAGTCCAGAAGCAGGGGGGCGTGGCGGCTTTTGTTGACGCCGAACACGCTCTCGATATCCAGTACGCCCAGAACCTTGGAGTCAAAGCCGACGACCTGCTGGTCAGCCAGCCGGACACCGGCGAACAGGCGTTGGAGATCACCGAAATGCTGGTACGCAGCGGTGCCATCGACCTGCTTGTCGTCGATTCCGTTGCCGCCCTGACGCCACGCGCTGAAATCGAAGGGGAAATGGGGGATTCTCACATGGGGCTGCAGGCCCGTCTCATGTCCCAGGCACTGCGCAAGCTGACCGGAATTGTCAGCAAGTCCAACTGCAGCATCATCTTTATCAACCAGATCCGCATGAAGATCGGTGTCATGTTCGGCAATCCGGAGACCACCACCGGCGGCAACGCCCTCAAGTTCTACGCTTCGGTACGCCTCGATATCCGGCGGATTGCCGCACTGAAGCAGGGGCAGGATGTGGTTGGTGGCAGAACCCGGGTCAAGGGGGTCAAAAACAAGGTGGCGCCACCCTTCAAACAGGCTGAATTCGACATCATGTATGGCCTTGGCATCTCTCGCGAAGGTGACATCCTTGATCTCGGGGTAGATAACGACATTGTCGAAAAAAGCGGATCCTGGTTCTCCTACAAGGGCGAACGGGTTGGTCAGGGGCGCGAGAATGCCAAGCAATATCTACAGGAGCACCCCGACATGACCAATGAAATTGAAGCAACTCTGCGCGAACTTTACGGTGTTGGTGCCGCCAAACTCCAAAGCGCTGCCGACGACGAATAATAACCAATTGAAATGTGAGGAAACACCATGGAACTGAACCAGATTCTCACCCTGGCGTTAAAATCCAACACCTCGGATATCCACCTCAAAGCCGGTCTTCCCCCGGTATTCCGGGTTGATGGCAGCCTGCGTCCCCTGCCCAAAGCGCCACGGTTGACGGCAGATGACCTGCGCATCATGTGCGAAGGCATCATGAATGAAAAACAGCGGGTACGCTTTGAGGAAAACAACGAAGTCGATCTGGCCTACGGCGTTCCCGGCCTCGGGCGCTTTCGTGTCAATGTTTTCATGCAGCGCAATTCCGTTTCCGCGGTCTTTCGGGTGATCCCCTTCAAGGTGGCAAGCCTCGATGAGCTGTTGATGCCCAAGGTGCTGAAAAAGATTGCCGAGGAGCAACGCGGGCTGGTGTTGGTCACCGGTGCCACCGGCTCGGGTAAATCGACCACCCTGGCTGCACTGATCGACCACATTAACAGCAACCGCACTGCCCACGTTGTGACAGTTGAAGATCCGATCGAATACCTCCACCGCGATCGCAAATGCATCATCAACCAGCGTGAAGTCGGTTTTGATACCGCCGGCTTTGCCCCGGCGCTGAAAAGCGCCCTGCGTCAGGACCCTGATGTTATTCTGGTGGGTGAGATGCGCGACCTTGAGACCGCAGAAACGGCGCTGGCGGCCGCTGAAACCGGCCACCTGGTGCTCTCGACCTTGCACACCATCGACGCCACCGAAACCATCGCCCGGATCATCTCCATGTTCCCCCCGCACCAGCAGCGTCATGTTCGCCTGCAACTTGCCAATGTCTTGCGGGCAGTCGTTTCCCAGCGCCTGCTTCCCCGTGCGGAAGGCAAAGGGCGGGTTGCTGCGGTTGAAGTCATGCTCACCACCGCACGCATTCGTGAACTGATCGATGACCGCGAAAAAACCGTTCTGCTTAAGGACACCATTGCTCAAGGGTACACCACTTACGGTATGCAAACCTTTGACCAGGCGTTGATGGATCTGGTCAAACGCAACATCATCACCTACGAAGAGGCCCTGCGCCAAAGCTCCAATCCCGATGACTTCAAACTCAAGTTCTCCGGCATCGACTCGACATCCGATTCCTCGTGGAGTGATTTTGAACGCGGTAAAGAGCAGGAAGACAGCAAAGCCGCTGAAGCAGTAGCGGAAGACCAGAACAATGACGACTCCCCCTTCCAGCGCTTCTGATGCCTTCAGTGTGGCCTTGCGCCTGCTCGGGCGCTGTGATCGCAGCGAAACGCAGATCCGTGAAAAGCTGAAACAGCGCGGCTTTTCCAGTAGCGCCATCGCCACGGCCATTGAGCGTTGCTATGAATACCGTTATCTTGATGACCACCGTTATGCTCTGGGTCGTGCGCGCACCCTGATGCGTAACGGCAAAGGGGTGGGGGGACGGATCCTCGCCGATCTCCGCCAACGCGGGATCGCTGACGATCTGGCGCGGGCCGTACTGGACCAAGCCGGCAGCGAGTTCAGCCTGGAAGACCTTTTCAATCAGGAACTGTCCCGCCGCTTTCCCGACTTCTGCTATGCCGCTGCGACCGCCAATGAACGCCGGCGACTGATCAGTTATTTCCAGCGCCGCGGCTTTCCCTTGAGCGATATTTTCACCTGGTTGCAACAAACGTCGGTTTCTGATCTATAAACCCTTTTCAAATCAAACCACTTCCATTAGAATTTCGTGTCCGGCACGATTTTCCACCGGACAACCGGTGAATTCGCTGTTGCTATGTCACTGCCGTTGACCCCGGCAGCAGCAGCTCGGTTGCACTAACAATCCAAGAAAATGACTATATCCTGACTGAAAGGCTGATCCATCATGCTCACCGGAAACAACATCCGCGCCCGTTTTCTCAAATTTTTTGCCGATCGTGACCATACCGTTGTGGCGTCGTCATCGCTGGTTCCCCACAACGACCCGACCCTGTTGTTTACCAATGCCGGCATGAACCAGTTTAAAGACTGTTTTCTTGGTGAAGAAAAACGCGCTTACGTACGCGCCGCCACATCGCAAAAATGTGTACGCGCCGGCGGCAAACATAACGATCTGGAAAATGTCGGTCGCACTGCGCGTCATCACACCTTTTTTGAAATGCTGGGCAATTTTTCCTTCGGCGATTACTTTAAAAAAGAAGCCATCGCCTATGCCTGGGACTTTCTTACCAGAGATATGGGACTCGACAAGAATCGTCTTTATGTCTCGGTCTACACCAACGATGACGAAGCCGCCGACATCTGGCATCATCAGGAAGGGGTGCCACGTGAACGGATTTTTCGTTTTGAAGAGGACAACTTCTGGGCCATGGGAGATACCGGCCCGTGCGGACCCTGCTCCGAAATCTTTTTTGATAACGGCCCCGAGGTCGGCTGCGGCAGCCCCGACTGTACTGTTGGTTGCGACTGTGACCGCTATATGGAAATCTGGAACAATGTCTTCATGCAGTTCGACCGCAAGGCGGACGGCACCCTGGTGCCCCTGCCCAAACCGGCTGTCGACACCGGCATGGGGCTGGAGCGGATCACCACCGTCATGCAGGGGGTGCAGTCCAACTATGATACCGATCTGTTGCGCAATATCATTGCCTTTATCGAACAACTGTGCGGCAAAACCTACGGCGCAGATAACGATAATGATGTTTCCATGCGTGTTATTGCCGACCACAGTCGCGCGGCAGCTTACCTGATTGCCGATGGCGTGTTGCCATCCAACGAAGGCCGCGGCTACGTATTGCGGCGGATCATGCGCCGTGCCATGCGCCATGCCAAAATGCTCGGTCTCGATGATCCGGTACTGCACAAAACCAGTGTCTTTGTCCTCGAATCGATGGCGACCGCCTACCCTGAAGAAGCAAGCCGCAAAGACTTTGTTGCTCGAGTGGTGCTCAATGAAGAGGAACGCTTCATCCTGACCCTGGGCAATGGCTTGCGAATGCTGCAGGAAGAGGTTGCCCGCCTGGCCGACAGCGCCGGCAAGATCATCCCTGGTGAGACCATCTTCAAGCTCTACGATACCTATGGTTTTCCGGTTGATCTCACCGCCGACATCGTTGAAAAAGATGGCTTCAGCATCGACGAAGCCGGTTTTGAAGCCGCCATGGAGGCACAACGCAACAAGGCCCGCGAGCACTGGAAAGGATCCGGCGAAGAAGCGGTCGCCGCCATCTACAAACGCCTGGTCGACCAGGGAGTGCAAACGATCTTCAGCGGTTACCTCAAGCTTGAAGATCAGGGTGAGGTTCTCGCCCTGATCCGCGCCGGTGAGCTGGTAAAGCAGGCCGAGAGCGGCGATCTCATCGAAGTCATCACCTCTACGACCCCCTGCTATGGCGAATCGGGCGGCCAGACCGGCGATACCGGTGAAATCATTGGCGACAACGTTCAACTGCGTATCCTCGACACCAAAAAACCCCTTGAGCACCTGCATGTCCACCTCTGCGAAGTGGTCACAGGTTCGGTTCAAACCGGCAATCAGCTAACCTTAAGGGTTGATGGCGAGCGGCGCCGGCGCACGGTGATCAACCATACCGCGACCCACCTGCTCCAGGCGGCCCTGCAACGCATCCTCGGTGATCACGTCAAGCAGGCCGGCTCGCTGGTAACACCAGAGCGCCTGCGCTTTGACTTTACCCACTTTTCACCTGTTACTACTGCCGAACTGCTGCAGATCGAGGATGAGGTCAATCGTCAGATCCGAACCAACGCGGCGGTACAGAGTCGCGAAATGGCGGCTGAAGCCGCCCAGGCGTCAGGAGCTACCGCACTGTTTGGTGAAAAATACGGAGATGTCGTGCGGGTAGTCAGTGTCGGTGATTACAGCATGGAACTCTGCGGTGGTACCCACGCCAGAGCCGCCGGCGATATCGGCCTGTTCCGGATCTTAAGTGAAACCGGTATCGCTGCCGGAGTGCGGCGCATTGAAGCGGTCACCGGCGCAGCAGCACTGGCGTTAAGCCAGCAACAGCAACAGACCCTTCAGCGGCTGGCCGATCTGGTTAAAAGTGACCCGCAAAAACTCGAGCAGCGGGTTCAAAAAATCCTCGAACAACAGAAAAATCTTGAACGTGAACTGGAGCAGATTCAGGCCAAAATCAATGTCCAGCGCAGCGGCGAGCTGATCGATCAGGTGCAACAGGTTGGCGATGTAGCCCTGCTGGCGGTCAAGGTTGCCGGAGTGGACGGCAAGAGCCTGCGCGAATTCTCCGATTCCCTGCGTGACAAACTCGGTTCCGGCGTACTGGTACTGGTCACCGAAACGGATGGCAAGGTTGCCCTGCTGGTCGCTGTCACCAAGGATCTGACGGCACGGATTAAGGCCGGCGACCTGATCAAACCC
>NZ_JCBCBS010000150.1:0-13449 GCF_059864205.1 Pelovirga sp. | reverse complement strand
TTGTGAAAATGCTCGGGATCCCAATAGAGAAAAACGTGGCCACAGTAGCGGCCTAAAGGTCGGGCGGGGGGTGCTGTCTGGTGCTGAAGAATCGAGTTCTCTGGTGCTGATGGGTATTGCCGGGTTTGTTTGATCTGCTGTTGTGACATGGCCGTCCTCCTTGCCCCGCAAGAGTTCAGGCGTCATGGGCTGCCTGCGGGGAGAGGGTCGGCAGTTGACGCTTTAGCAGAATTTGTGAGTCGCCCTGCAAGTTGTCGTTAACTCGGCGACGTGAAACTTCATCATATGTCGGGCAACAAAAAACCCGCTATGGCTCTTGCACAGCCAAAACGGGTTACCCTCGCTTTAGCCGCATTTATCAAGCGCCCGCAAGCTGATATTCAAATCGGCGCAACTTCATAGTAGCTATTTTTTGTGGATTGTCAAAGGGAATTTTGATCAGCCAACAAATAACATATCCCCCCGAAACTACGAACCCCGGATAGAATCGCTCTAGACAACGGTGCGATTACGCCCTGATTCCTTGGCCCGGTACAAGGCTTGATCGGCGTATTTAATGAGTTTTTCGGTGTCGCCCGTGTCGCCGGGAAAAGCCGCAACGCCGATTGAGATGGTGACCGGCCACAGCAACACAACCGAGGCTGACTGCAGGAAAGTCCCCAGCATGTCCAGCTGATTCAGAACATCCTGATGGAATTGACGGATCAAGAGAAAGTGCTCGGGGCTGATCAGTAGATCGCACTGATGTTAAGCAGCGAACGGCAGGGTCAGGATGTCCGCGTCAACCTCTGTTGTCGATGCCTTGGGCTTACGCCAGGTTTTCTCGTTAAGCCAGCGCACATTGAATCCAAAATAAAGGAGGCTCTGACCTTGCGGACAAAGCTGTTGTTTTTCTGCTGTTGAGGGGCAAAAGAGCTTACGCTGCAAGTGCCGTTTGTCAGACCATGTAACTGCTCAAAAAATCTAACACAATCAGGCAGGTATGTCTCGTTCCAATGAAAAGGTAGATGACAGATAATCGCCGTGGCTCGAGGAGTGCCGGATGGGTACGCGACCTGCTTCTCTGTAGGGGACACAATTCATTGCGCCCAGAGATTCTATAGCATCGTTGCAGAACAAGTGACAAGTGATTGACCTTCACCCCCGGTCAGTTTAGTCTGTCATGAATTCAACGACTTTCGCTGGAGGGTGGGATGTCTGGACCGGGTAAATTCAGGGGAAAAATATGAACAGAACAACCGCTTGTGGCCGTTTGGCTGGGGCGGTTTTTTTTGAGCGACCTGTGACTTTTTTTGTCCCATCTGTGCCGCATAATTCGGACTGCTGAATTTTGCTGATCCGTTTTAATAATGTTAAAATGTTGCAGCTGCTTGAATCTCCTCTAATCGGACTGAAGGTTTATGTATACCGCTGAAAAAAAAACGAAATTTGAGAAATCGTGTCTCCTTAAAGAAGATGAAGCAGCCTACCGTCTCCGCTGTTCCGGGAAGTTGCTGTTTAATACGCGAAGGTATCGCCTTATAGATCTGTTTTGTGGTGCCGGGGGGATGTCATTAGGCTTCTCAGAGGCTTTTGGTCAACCTTTTCATTCTGTTTGGGCCAACGATTTCAATCAATTCTGCGTTGATACCTACAATCAAAATTTTGGTCGGCATTGTGTCGTCGGTGACATCGTTGATCTTCTGGAGGATTCATCCATTGTGATCCCTCAAGCGGATGTGGTGATTGGCGGTCCGCCTTGCCAGGGGTTCAGCCTTTTAAACAAAAATCGTGAGAACGATCCCCGTAAAGAACTGTGGCTTCCCTATCTGGAAGTGGTTAAAAGATCAGGAGCCTCCATCTTTGTGATGGAAAACGTTCCGCAACTTCTTGGTACTTTTGAGCATGCGGAAATTGTCCGCGCCGCACAGTCTCTCGGGTTTCACGTTTGGCATGATAAATTGATTGCCGCCGATTTCGGTGTACCCCAGACACGGACCAGAGCTTTTATTATCGGGTGTAAGTTTGCTGACCCTTCGATGTTGTTCCCGCCTCGTAAAACGCACTTTAATCCCAACGGGAATGGTAATGGAAAAACATTAATACTCCCGTTTAATAAAGAGGATTATCTGGCATCACCGCCGAAATGGAAAACGGTCAGAGACGCGATTGCCGACTTGCCCGTTCCTGTCGGAACGGAGATTCGAAATGTGCTTCCACCGTTGGATTTACACTTCGGCAGAACGCCAACGGAACTGAGTCGCAAGCGCTACCGGACAATTCCGCTTGAAGGGATGAATCGCTTTGATCTCCAACGAATTGCTCCGGAACTGACCCCTGAATGCTGGATCAGAAAAAAGTCCGGCGGAACCGACCTGTTTGGCCGACTCTGGTGGGATAAGCCTTCGGTCACGATTCGTACCGAATTTTTCAAGCCGGAAAAAGGCCGCTATCTGCATCCGGAACAACATCGGCCGATAACTCACCGTGAAGCGGCGCGCTTTCAGAGTTTTCCGGACGATTTCAAATTTTTAGGCTCAAAAATCGAGATTGCCAAGCAAATCGGTAATGCCGTTCCGCCTCTGCTTGCTGCACGAGTGGCGGATGTCGTGAGATTACTACTTGATCAAAAGTGCGAACTATGGACGTCTTCTCAAAGGAACAACGAAGCCGCAACATGTCGCGTGTAGGCGGTAAGAATACCAAACCGGAACTTGCCGTTCGCTCCGTCCTACATCAATTGGGTTATAGATTCAGACTCCACAGAGTTGATTTGCCCGGAAAACCGGACATCACTCTGCCGAAGCACAGAAAAATCATTTTTGTCCACGGCTGTTTCTGGCATAGCCATCAGGGCTGTTCGCGTTCCCAAAGGCCAACGACAAATGAGTCCTTCTGGCGTGACAAACTCGACAAAAACATAGCAAGAGACCGCTCCAACATCAGGGCATTACAACAAGCAGGATGGGATGTGTTGATTGTTTGGGGTTGCGAGACAAAAGATACGGAGATGCTGAGGGGCAAGCTCCTTTCGTTTTTGCAGACAACAACATTGAGAGAAAACGGCAGATGAATTCCGAAGACATCAGAAATAAGCTGCAGTTCTTGCTGGAAAACTTTGAGCAGGAGTTGCAATCCGGCAGTTTACGCAACAAAGTGCTTGCTCTGGTTCCCTGCTTTAACCACCTTCGTGACCTCGGCAAATCGCTGATACCGCCAACTGTAGCCGGAAGCGCCAGAGCCCGAATCCTTCATTATTTCCAAAAATATCCGGCGGTGATCATCAGTGGTGATGAACTGCTGGTTGTTTCCGGCATCCAAGAATATGCCCGCAGAGTGCGGGAACTAAAAGTCCAATTCGGCTGGTCGATTGTCAGCGGACTGACAGCCAGACAGATGGCGGAAGAAAACGAATTTCCGCTCCCGAATATCGATATGACAACGATGGGTCCATCCGACTATATTCTGCTTTCCGCTGAGCAGGATAGAGACGCAGCACATCGTTGGAACCTTGCCAATGAAATCAGAAGGGAAACTTCTTCCGTCCGGGACAAAATCCTGAAATATCTTCGCAAAAACGTTGGACAAACCGTCACCGGCGAAGAGTTGAAATATCTGGCGAAGGACAAATCAGAATGGGCAAGGCGTGTCAGAGAATTGCGCACGGAATATGGTTGGCCCGTGGTCACCAGAAATACCGGACGGCCGGACCTGGAAGTCGGTATGTATTTGCTGGAGGCCGACCGTCAGAGTCCCGAGCATGACAGGAGTATTCCCGACCCGGTGAAAAGAGATGTTCTGCGTAGAGATAACTACAAATGCACGGTTTGCCAATGGTCTCACGATGAATGGAACAGGTCCGACCCCCGCCATTTGGAGTTGCATCATAAAAAGCACCATGCTCAAGGCGGCGATAACACGGCAAGCAACCTGGTGACTGTTTGCACGGTTTGTCATGATGAAATACACAGGAAATAACAAATTCAATTTCTGGGCTCACAATGTGTATGCAGGGGGCACAATACCGAATTCGTGAGGAAGCAGAGCACGGCGAGCCCTGCCCAATAGAGGGGGGATTACCACCATGCACCTTTTCATCCGTCTGATGTGCTTCAGTTTTCCTTTTGTTTTTGCCGGTGCCCTGTTCTGGCCAATGCTCGAACAACGCTTTTTCCCGCCAGAGCCCCCGGTTCAGCAGGTATTCCAGGTTCCGGTACTGCCGGTCAGCAAACCTGCGGTTCAGCGATCGTTGCCTCGACCGCAGGCGGAAACAGCTCAACCGCAACCTCGGCAATCTGTCTCAAGGCAACAATCACCACCATCTTCCGGCAGCAGCGTTTACCGTTGGGTCGATGAACAGGGGCGACCGGTTTACTCCGACCAGCCTTCAGGTCGGGGAGCGGTTGTTCAGCACCTGCCGCAAATCGGCTCAGTTTCTGTTTCAGCAGATATCCAGCGCCGGGTTGATCAGCACCAGGTCCGGACCAGGCAGCAGGCACAACAGCTGGTCAGTCAGTCGGCACAGACTGCCAACACCAACGGTCCTCCCCAATACAACTTCTCCAACATCAGCGCCGGACAGAAGCACGGTTACGTGGTCATTTCCGGGCGGGTTTCCGGCGATCAGGCTTGCAATAATCTGATTGTCAAAGCTTGGGCACACAGTGATCGTGGCAGGAAGATTTCGGGGCGTACAGACAGCGTCAGCCTCGGTGATTTCGGTTCCAGGTTATTTGAAATCAAAGTCGATTCACGCTGGAATGGTACAGGTCGTCGCCCCGAATGGGATATCACCCGATTAGAGGCGTATTGTTCGCTGTAGGGGCGCGATGAATCGCGCCCCTACGGAGGACGAATTGCAACCTAACGAGCCAAATGATACCCTTCTTTATTACGCCTCTGATGGAAAAACCCGTCTTGATGTCCAGCTGGACCGCGAGACTGTCTGGCTGTCCCAACCGCAATTGTCAGCAAGTATGGAGATTTTAATATGACCCTGGATCAAGCACTGAATGCCCTGAAGCCCTTTTCCCCGAAAGTCCCGAGAGATGCGCTGAATTTCATCCGCAATAACTGGCATGAAGCTGAGCCGGTTTTGCTGGCGGAGCTGGATCGGTGCATAGATCAACCCCCATTGGACAAAGAACGGACAGCACTGTTTTTATATTCACTCTTTCTGTGTGCAGAAAGGCAAAGTGACGCAGCTTTTGAACGTTATGTCAGGATTCTCCGTCTGCCAAACCTGATACTAAGTGACCTGCTTGGGGACATCCTGACTGAAAATATGAAGGAGATGCTGGCGCGCACCTGCGCCGGGCGGATCAACGAGATCAAATCCCTCATCGAGGATGAAACCCTTTATGAATTCGCCCGCTGCGCGTCTTTACAGGCACTCTATGTTCTGGTGGGGACAGGGGGTGTCGAATTAAATGAGATGAAGCGCTATTGTCTCGATTTGCTGGAACACAGATTGGAACACAGGCCCTCCTATGTCTGGGATGACACCGTCTCACTTGCGGAGGATCTGGGTCTCCACGAAGCGCTACCCTGGATTGAGCGTGCCTATCAGCGGGGGTGGGCTCATCCGGGCCCTCAAACCCTTGAAGAGGTTAAGACTGGATTGAATCGTTCTGTTGTGGAAAAACAGTTGACCCGCATTAAGGACAAATCAGAGTCTTTTAAGGCCGAGGGTGAGATGTCCTTTTTTGTCCAAAATTGGGATAAGCAGAACGATCATCCCGATCCTGATTCTGTGGAGCTGTTGCGGGAGCCACGCGCGGCACGGCTGAAAAAATCCTTACCGAAAGCCGTTAAGATCGGTCGTAACGAGCCCTGTCCCTGCGGGAGTGGAAAAAAATACAAGAAATGTTGTATTGATCAGCAGAATCAAGCACTTATAGAAGCTACCTCGGTATCTGCCGAGGGGTTGGAACTAGCCGATGAATGGCTTGCTGCCGGGTATTATTATCAGGATCAGCATTGGCCGCATCGCGCCCTGGACTGCTGGTGGAATGCCTGGCAGACAGCTCAAGATTTTCTTCCCGAGGGCGTTGATGATCCTGGAAGCAGAGAATATGAAGGGCTGTTTGCAAACTGTGATTTCTTCAGTAACTGGTTGCAGGACTATCAAAGCCTGATCGAAGAAAATCTGCATCACAATCTTTTTGCTGTTAAAAATGGCCTGCAATTTTGTCGGCAGGTTATTGAACGCTTCCCGGCCATGAATCCGGTCTTGCAGAATAATTTACACGAGAGCATATTTTATCTTCTGTTGGTGCTTGGCAAATCGGACGAAGCTTTTTCACACATCCAGGAATTCATTAAACAACATCCAGACACCGCACAGGGGTATGCGATTCTGTCGAGCGCATTGAGTTTTGACAGTCAACGCTTCAATCTTCGCCCTGATTTTCAACGGGCACAGCAGTTGCTGGTACAAGCACTCGAAAATGCCACAGATTGTGAAGGGTGGGATATCGAGATGCGGTTGGCAGATTTGACAGAAGAGCTTGCTGCCGTTCAGGATATTCATTCCTTGGGCTTTGAGAAGGGCGTTGATTTAGTTTGAGGTAGAAACCCCAGTCCTCTGGGCGGGGTTTTTTACTAAAAATGGATTTGTGTGGAATGTTATGGACAGGTATTTACAACAAAAAAGCCCCTGGCGAACCAGAGGCTTTTTGCTGTTAGTGGTACCGAAGGCCGGAGTCGAATAAATTATGGTACTTGTTGAATTCTAATGGTTTTCGGCTTGTGGGATTTGCCTAGTACCCCTAAGGGTACCCCTATTTATGTGTGCTAAGAGCGGATTTCGTAACTTGTCCGAGATTATTATGCCTTTGCTGGGATCACGCCCATGCCGTTACGAACATAGGGATTGATCTCCCTGAGCAATTGAGGGTTCCTGTTGTCCCAAAACTTTTGTCCATCTGGAGAGAGCATTTTTGCGCTGGGCGTAAGCCTGAGTCCACGTGATTTTAAGTCAGCTTCAATTCGATCATATAGTTGTGTGGCCACACCCCTTCTGCGGTATTGTTCGGCCACCTCAATTCTGAGGACTGATACATCGCCTGATAATGTGCGCGAACTTAACGGTATTTGAACTGATGCGATAAGTTCTCCGTTATTATAGGCATAATAGCAATTTGCTGATTTAGCATCATGTCTTATTTCGAGATCTAAGCGGTTCTTGGCCATGAGCTACTCATCATAATTTCGGAAATTGTTTTTTTCCCATGTCTCAAGCCCGAATCTTTTGAGGAAATGATTTCTAATTACTTCTCTATCTGCCTCATTTTCTTTTGTGAAATCTATTTGTTCCTCTGTGAATGTAACCATTGCATCAATAAATGTCTCCATTAAATTATCATCAAGGCTTAGAAATTCTTCTGGTATCTGAAACTCATTAGAGACCTTTTTGATATATTTTTCAGGAATTTTATTCGTCTGTACCCACCTCGTAATAGTCGATCTTTCTATGTCTAATTTTCTTGCAAGCTCTGTGGAATTTTTTGCTTTATAGAGCTTTTGCATTTTGTTGATGACGGCTTCAACTGCGACTCCAGCTGCGACACTTACAGAAAAAAGTGGAGCTATCCAAGCTGTCGACGCAGAAATCGCGAGTAACGTTTTTTGCGTACTTGGCCGTTTGATCTGAATAATAAGTTCTTTGCTTTTCCCCTTGTCTTTGAATGGCTGTCCTGTTCCTGATTCAATCCACGTACGATCAACGGAGAATTCTTTGCAGATAGCATTTATCAGTTTTTCGGATGGGTTTTTCTTTTTGGACTCTACTTGGGAAAGCAAGGCAGGAGAATATCCAACCCTCTCAGAAAATTCTTGTTGAGATAATCCCTCAATTTCCCTAATGGTTTTTATCGCTAACTCAATGCTCCACATGTGTTCTCCACAAAAAAAACGGGAATGGATAAAGTAAAGACTTGCATAATAATGCACATGCAAAGTATTGTGCTAATACGCAAGGATTTACTTGGAAGAATAGGGTATGGGAGCTAGTTTGGCAAGTTATTCTTTGCAGTTTCCTGCTCACAACGCAAGGAGGAAAACCATGACAAAAATGCTTAGGTTGCCAGAGGTGCTGGAGAGGGTAGGACTTAGCCGGTCGATGGTCTACCGAATGATCAGCCAGGATGAATTTCCACCTGCAATAAAAATCTGTCAGGCGTCCAGGTGGAGCGAGCAAGCCATCGAGGAGTGGCTCCAGGAGAAGATCCAGGCGTCTATTGCTAAGAATTACTAGATCGACCCATGACACTTGTCGATCTACTGGTGCGTCCAGTTGCCTACCATCCTGCCTTAGCCCGTATCCTGGGCAGTGTTCCTGCTGCGGTGATGTTATCGCAGGCGATTTACTGGCAACAAAGAATCCCGAAATTGAGGCCCCATGATTGTCCCGGAAAGGGGTGGTGGTATCACACTGCGCAAGAATGGGAGGAAGAGACTGCTCTGTCCGAAGGTATGCAGTTAACTGCCAGAAAGGTGCTAAGGAACACGACTTTCTGGAATGAAAAATTTGCAGGCATGCCTCGTAGGCTTTGGTTTCGGGTTGATTTCGGCAAATTGGAAAAAATTCTTAAAAATCAACAGTCCCCCGTATCCCCGGGAACAAGCTTCAGGCAAACCCGGGATTAAGGTGGCCGGTATACGGGGAGCATGATCCCCGATTTGCCGTCGCCTCTATATACAGAGACCACCGCATATATTACGCCAGAGACCACCACCGAAGTACAAGGGCTGAATGATGAAGAACAAGGTGGTGGTGCGAATGCTGATCATGGTCAGGAGCAACACCCTCATGATGATCATGAACACCACGACGTAATCGAAGAGTACATCCGGTTGGTAGTTGATCGTGACAGACCCTCAAAGCCTGGTGCGTATGCTCAAGGAATCAAGAAAAGGATAAAGGGTAGTGGCGGCCTCTCTGCTGCGGATATTGACGAACTGAAGGAGTTGAGGGCTCAGGTGCGACAGAAGGAGAAAAATAAGGAAAAGGCAGCTGCTCAAGAGGAGCAAGAGCTGAGGGAGCAAGAAATAGCTGCCAGGCATAAAGAGATCTGGCAGAACTATTTGTCTTGGCCTCAAACAGATCGATTTGAGTTGCTTGATAACATCCTGCCAAGGCTTCAGGAACAACTGAAAGGAATCGTCTCAAAGGATAAGATCGATGAAAATTTTCCACCCGTCAGGGCTGAGATCATCCTGCATCTGATGGCTGAGGAGAGCCAACTGCCATGAGAGGCAAAGCGGAATTCAACTTGCTCGACCATGTTTCTACCGATAGTTACAGCAATCGTAACCACCGCAAAAAACATAGCCGAGAAACATTCTTGTGCAGCAAGGTCCGCCCAGAAAATTGCGGACCCTACTGCGACGTAACAACCGCAAATCGGTTGTTACGTGGTGAACCCGCATGGCGCTGGACGCACCATTTCAGCAGGTTCTATGGGGGGATCGCCGCCCCCTGCTTTCGGGCTGAACGCC
Organism: Pelovirga sp.; assembly: GCF_059864205.1. NCBI lineage: Bacteria > Pseudomonadati > Thermodesulfobacteriota > Desulfuromonadia > Geobacterales > Geobacteraceae > Pelovirga > Pelovirga sp. Next base: position 3,969 of record NZ_JCBCBS010000150.1, on the reverse strand, counting down.
CTCAATCTGCCCCCGCGTCCACCGTCTTGCTGACGCACCGTTTCCTCAGCCGCTTTGCGGCCGCTCCACCGGACGACCAACCCAATTTCCCCCAGTCTCTCGCTACGCGAAAGCCTAGGACCCGAAATTGTGTTGGTCGTCCGGTGTGACCGGAGCGACGGTGGACCTCAGGCACGCCGATTCCGCCTGGGGGCGCAATCGGCTCATCCACGGTAGGCCGTGGATGGCCATCTTTGCTTCGCTTCAGTAAGCGCTGAACGCGCTATCTGAGGCTCCGCAATAGTTGCCAGAGCTGGGGCTCTGGCGGTTCGTGGCTGTACGCCGCTTGAGATTTGAAAGGCATTTGTGGATGCATTTCTGAGTTCATCATATTGGTTTTATATTTTGGCATGTCAGCAAATGACGCTCTGGCAACGTACAGCCATGCTCGCCTTCAGCTTCGTGGCTGTCCTTGCCTCAATCTTCGCCGCTACCGGTTGGAGAGGGGCAGCTGAACGCTGGCAGATAAAGCTCTTGATGGTGGGCTGTTACTCCATCGCACTGACGGCATCAATCTCACTTCTGCTGGCAGCGTACTGGATCGTCTCAGCTTATGCCGGCACGGAAAGCACTATTCCGGCAGTGCTTGAGAGTCTGGCGCGAGCCTCTGTCCTGTGTTTACCTCAGATCAAGGTTGGTCTTGGCGGCGGCCTGATGATCAGTGTTCTGGCCTGGTTTTTTATGCGCTTCCATTTCCAGCCGAAGATCGCACGGCGTCTGGGTTGTGGGTCGTCAGATGATTTTATGACCGATGCCAGAACGATCGAATCGCATCTGCCAAAGCCCTTCAAATACGATCCCCGCAAATATTTCAAAGCTGCCCGAAGGGACGATTGCATGTTTCTGGGTATCGATGAGCAAAAAAAACAGGTCACTTTGCCACGCGATACCTGGAAGAAAACCCATGTTCAGATCTGCGGCCCGACCGGCACAGGTAAAGGAGTCATGGCCTGTGTCTGTCTCTCCCAATCCGTCGCGTTCGAAGACGGTGTTTATGTCATTGATCCAAAAAATGACGAATTTGCAGCATCTGTTCTCTCCGAGAGTTGCGCGGCCGCTGGAAAACAATTTCACCTTGTCGATCTGCGGAATGGCCAGCAGCCTCAGTTCGACCTGCTCAAGGGCATCAGCAAGGAAGATTTGAACAGTCTTTTCATTGCCGGTTTCGCTCTCGGTGAAAAGGGGACCGATGCGGATTTCTATCGAAAAAATGACCGCGCAGCCGCTCGTCACCTTGCCGGGTTAGCAAACCTGGGGCCTGTTTCTCTTTCCATGTTGGCAGAGCGTGTCGGGGTCGTATTGCCTGAGGATCTGGTGGAAAAATGTGAAGGGTTCCGGCGATCGCTTGAGGAAATAGCAGAATTGCAGGCTGCACAAGCGTCTTCATCTTCTCATGCTGTCAACCTGGATGGACCGCTGGAAAATGGCGGTTGCCTCTACTTTATTGGCAGTATGGATGACGAGGCTGTGGTCATCCTGCAAAAAAATGTTGTTGGTACGGATCGTTCAACTTGTTTCGGCCCGGCAAAGAAATATCAAGCAACGACATATCACAATTTTTGCTGACGAAATCCGCTATTTGATGAGCAAGAAGCTGGGCGATGTTTTGGGCAGTGTCCGTGACAAGGGATGTAACGTCATCCTGGCCCATCAGAGCCTGGATGATCTGCATACCGGTGACGTTCCCTCTCCGGCGGTGGTTATCGACAACACCGGGTTAAAGTGGCTTTACCGGTCGACGACGGAGGAGATGGCTACCTGGATCGCTGGGCAGACGGGAAAGATCGTTGTCAACAAAACAACCCGACGTATAGAGGAGAACGCAACCGGAGGCAAGATCTCCCGTACCGAGCATATGGTGGCCCAAATCGAACGACAAAAAATCGATACCAACATGGTTCAGCATTTGCCGACCGGGGTGGCCGTGGTTGTCGGTGTCGGTCCCGCTCGGCTTGCATTTACATCACCCGTTCCAGTTTTCCAGAAGCTCGACACGTCCCAGTTGATCAAATCCGCAGGTCCTTTTCGCCAGCCACAAAGAGAAGAGGGTCGCGCCAAACGAGCACAGGTCACCAAAGAAAAATCTTTTTCAGAATTCTTGGAGGACGGTGAGGAAACCATATGAAGAACGCACAAGCCCAGGCTATTGAAAAAATCTCGCAGATGTCTCATCAGCAACGGTTGCAGCGCAGGGATGAAAAGCGGGAGAAGGTGCTGACGATCCTCAGGTTGATTGGTTGGATCAATGTCGAAGCCACTTGTGAATTGATTGATGTGTCGCGACCTGCGGCGACACGAACTCTGAAAGGGCTGCTGGCCGACGGTTTATTGTGTTCGCATACCTTGTCTGGTTTGCCTAAAAGGATCTGGTATTCAATTACCGAGACGGGAATGGCTGAAGCTTATTTTATTGAAGGATTGCCGCTTCCAGAACGTCTGCCCTCGGGCAGGTGGAAAATTTCACCGTTGAATTATCTGCATGAGCAAGATGTCCTTATCTTTGCGATTAAGGCCCAAAAAAGAGGGGTCAGGGTGCGTCTGTTTGAACAGTCGATTCCTGGGCAGAAGGGCCGATCAATGTCCGCAAAATATCCAGATCTTCTGGTGGATGTTTGTGGCGAAACTTTCGGTATCGAGATGGAAAGGGAAGTTAAAAGCCAACGACGTTATCGGGATATTATTGCCTCTCATTGGCACGCCATGGAGAGAGGTGAGTATGGTGGCGTCCTTTATCTGACTCCAGATCAAACCACTCGTGATCGGCTCGCTAGGGTTGTTAAATCGGTTTATGAGACTGTGAGACTGGGTGGGCGAATACGTGCGTTCACTGAGGAGGAGCGGCGGAGGTTCAGATTTGGAACCTACCAAAGTGGTATAGGGTTTATCCAAAGCAAGGTCAATTCTATAGACGCCGAAAGTGCAGAATATTAAACGGAAGCCCCTATGTCGTGAGAAGCGAAACGTTAATAGACTGGAGGACATAATGCAGGTTTACGCAACGATCCGAAAAGAAAGTACCTATCGTCACCAGCAGGCGATGGGTAAAAACAAAAAACCGATGGCTTTTAAGGTTTCCGTCGATTTTGCCAGTGATCCGTTTTGGCCGGTCAAGGGAGGTGTCGGAGGTCAATACACTTTTTTTGACGTCGATTTATGGGTTGAGGTTGACGGCACACTTGAAAAACTGCCAATCCATTCTGCTCTCTAGGGAAGGCCATGGGTCCATAAAGATATATTTACATCCTCTCAAAAATATCTTATATTACTAATGTTTTTGCATTTTCACGGGAGGAGTGGATGCCCATTTTGAGGTAGGTAAAATGGTTGATAACCGCTTGAGTTGGTGCAAGAGCACTGAACAGGCGGTTTTTATTTTGGAGGATTTAAGATGTCAGAACAAAAGTTTCTGCACGACCTTGAAAAAAAGCTCTGGACCGCTGCTGACAAGCTGCGTTCCACCCTCGATGCGGCGCAGTACAAGCACGCGGTGCTCGGCCTGCTGTTCGTCAAGTACATCTCTGATGCTTTCGATATCCGCCGCCAAGAGTTGACCGCTCAGTTCAAAGACGAAAATCACGATTATTTTCTCGATTCCGGCGATTACGCAAGCGACGAGGAATATCAACTTGAGATCGCCGCCGAACTTGAAATTCGCGACTACTACACCGAGAAAAACGTCTTCTGGGTGCCACAGCTGGCACGCTGGGAGACGTTGCAGAACCATTCCAAATTGCCGCCCGGCAGCGAAATTGTCATCAAGAATGGCAAAGAAAGCACCTACACCATCCGCAGCGTCGGCCGTCTGATTGACGATGCCCTCGATGCCATCGAGAAGGACAACCCCAAACTCAAAGGGGTTCTCAATAAGCAGTATGGCCGGTTGCAGATCGATCAGGCAAAATTAGGCGAGCTGATCGACCTGATCGCCAC
>NZ_JCBCBS010000139.1:0-1012 GCF_059864205.1 Pelovirga sp. | reverse complement strand
CAATTCCGGTTGTCAGCCCTTCAGGATAGCGCGAAACAACAAACGTCCACGGCTCCACGTACGGTGACTCGCCAATATAAACCTGTCGTAAAACGATGGATACCACGCCACGAAAAGCCGGAATGTTGGAGCCAAAGCGCCCCTGAAGGTAAGAGTTGCGCCCCTGCGCTGGGTGGCCAGTCAAGAAGTCTATTGTGCCGACACCAGATACGCTGATAGCGCCTCCAGTTGATGATCCTGACCATTTCCGTTGGTCGCCTATCCATATTTCATGTAGCGTGATTGTTTCGCCTGATGTTGCTCCGTGGCACAATACCATGTGCATTCCGATATAATATTTATGCCCGACTGTCACTTTTGAAAAGCCTGATCTTTTTCTGATGCGCTGGGTGCGAAGGTGACCATACCAAACTACATTTGGCGCTTTCATCATCTTGCGACCAAACAGTACAGGAATATCCCGACCAAGCTTCGCGGTCGGAATGTCAAACTCTTCAATTCCCGCCGGTTTCTGGTTTTTGGCCTTTGGAGCTAAAAGAACAGAAATAATAAGAGCCGCGACAAACCACCAAACCATTTTAAAGCCTCGCTATCGGCATACCGCCGAATGGGTTTTGATCAGGCATCCAAGGAAAGCCCAGATAATTGTCCACGTTGTTAAACTTGTTGATGCAGGTATCCAGCAATTTATCACAGCCGGGATAAAGCGCAACAGTTGCACCTAACGGCACGTTCAGTGGCCTTGATAGCGTGATAACATCGCCGATGTGGGAGATGATAAACCGCCGATCAACATTTGACTCGATCATGCCTGATGCAAACCACCCGTCAGGATAACCGCCTATACCAATAACGGTATAAGCTAGGTTGTTGATGACATTAACTGTGCCATCAACCCTCATTGCCGGTTTATTCGCCTTACACCCTGCGCCATAAATTGCATGAACGCACGTTAGTTCAAACTGCGTTGACAAACCCAATCTACGCATAGAGGTGTAAACAGACTCACAGG
>NZ_JCBCBS010000081.1:0-11519 GCF_059864205.1 Pelovirga sp. | reverse complement strand
AGAGTGTAACGCAATTCAAGATGTTGTGGAACTGTTGGCACATGATGGCTTTGATAACCTCGGTGAGGCCATCCGTCGGATCATCAATGAGGCCATGCGCCTGGAACGTCAGCACCATTTAGGCGTCGGCCCCTACGAGCGTAGCGAAAACCGAAGAGGTCATGCGAGCACATTCAGGAGGCTATGGACAAGCTGGAAGGGCGGTTGCAGATTGGAAGCAGATCGCCATGATTTGCTGACACGATTACACAGAAATTACACAAGCCACCAAAAAAGGGTTACAGCTTTAAGCCGTAACCCTTTGATTTTTCTGGTGCCCAGAGACAGAATCGAACTGCCGACACGAGGATTTTCAGTCCTCTGCTCTACCGACTGAGCTATCTGGGCGAAATGAAGCCCGTTTATAACCAAAGGGCGCAGGACTGTCAAGAGAAAATGCGGGGTTTTACGTTGCCGCAGGCGCTGATTTTTCACTTGCTTGTGGTTGCAGGCTTGTGTAGTCTACGCAAAATCACGTGAGAGGATGGTTATGGCAACCTTCGGTCTTTATCGCAGCTTTTTCTTTTTCTGGTTTATCGGCTTTTTTAGGCCGTCTGCTGTGGAAGGGTGCGAGTAAAGCTCACCAGACAAATACCAACCCATGGCAGAATGGCTTACGGCGATTCTCCCACGGGTTTACTTTTTTGTAGATGTAAAGGCCGCCGGGAGATCTGGTGGCCTTTTTGCCTTCAAACGTCGCTAGCGACAAAGGAGCGCAACAATGATTATCGTTATGAAAAAAGATGCGAATAAGGAAGAACTGGCTGCGGTGGAAGCAAAAATCACTGAGCTGGGTTATCAGCCCCACGTGATTTACGGGGAAACCCGCAACGTGATCGGGGCCGTCGGCGAGGAACGCGGCAAGGAGAAATTGCAGCTTCTCCAGGCGATGGCGGGGGTGGAGAATGTGGTTCCCATCCTTAAGCCTTACAAGCTGGCGAGCCTGGAGGTTCAGCCGGAGCCCAGCACCATTGAAATCGTCCCTGGGCTGGCTGTTGGCGGCAAGGAATTTATTGTCGGTGCCGGTCCCTGTGCGGTGGAAACCCGTGAGCAGATCTGCGAAACTGCGGTTGCCGTCAAGGCGGCAGGTGCGCGAATGTTGCGAGGTGGGGCCTTCAAGCCGCGCACCAGCCCCTATTCATTCCAGGGGATGGAGGAAGAGGGGCTGAAGTTGCTGGCCGAAGCGCGTGAGCTGACCGGTTTGCCGATTGTGACCGAGGTGGTCAATCCGCGCGATGTAGAGCTGGTTGCCCGTTATGCTGATGTGATGCAGGTGGGAGCACGCAATACCCAGAACTTTGCCCTGTTGAAAATGCTCGGCCAACTCGATAAACCGATTTTGCTGAAACGTGGTATGGCCACCACCATTCAGGAATTTTTGATGAGCGCCGAGTATATTTTATCCGAAGGCAATCGGCGGGTGATCCTCTGTGAGCGCGGCATTCGCACCTTCGAAACCGCGACCCGCAACACCCTCGATCTATCGGCGATTCCGGTACTCAAGCAGCAGACCCATCTGCCTGTTGTTATTGACCCTTCCCATGGTACCGGTCACTCAGCACTGGTGCCGGCCATGTGCTATGCGGCGGCGGCTGCCGGCGCTGATGGTCTGCTGGTAGAGGTGCACCCCTGTCCGGAGAATGCCACCAGTGACGGTCCGCAGTCCCTGCGGCCGGAAGATTTTGCGGCGATGATGACAAAATTGCGTGCTTTCGTTGCGGTCTGCGAACGCACCATGGCCGGTTAAAAAGAGAGAACAAACATGTATCTGGTTCCCCTGTCCCAGCTTGAAAGTGTTGAACTGTTGATTCACTGCCTCAAGGCGGCTGGTGGTCAAGCCGATTGCACCATGTGTCCGGCCTATCGGGTGTGTATGAAGCAATGTCTGACGGTTGCGGCTTCAGTGGAGCGGATGCTGCAGCAGGGCACCTTGCCGATGCTGGGGGAAGAATCGGCGGCAGCGGAATCAGAGGCGCCGGAAGATAAACCGGATCCGCCGGCGGGGCCATCGGGATCCGGGGCAAAGGGTGGCTTGCGGGTGGTCAAGTGAGGTGTTAAAACTTTTTATTATCGTGGACGGTGATCTATGATCGACAAGGTTTACAATTTCGGTGCCGGGCCGGCAATGCTGCCGGAACCGGTGATGCGCAAGATACGGGAAGAATGGCTCGATTATCGCGGTATGGGGGTGTCGATTATCGAGATCAGCCATCGTGCTGACGAATTCATTGCGGTGCTCGAAGAAGCCAAATCCCTGTTTCGTGAGCTGACGGGGCTGCCTGCCAACTACCGCATACTCTTCATGCATGGCGGTGCGCGGATGGTGTTTTCGGCGCTCCCGCTGAATTTTGCCGGGCGCTCTGCCACGCGTCAGTGTCTGTATGCTGAAACCGGCAACTTTGCCAAGGTGGCGGCCCAGGAGGCGCAGAAATTCTGCCAGGTTAAAACCGTCATCAGCAGTGCTGCCAGTGGTTATGACCATATTCCCGCGCTGCCCCTGGAGCTGATTGATCAGGATGCCGCCTATCTGCATATCACCGCTAACAACACCATCTTCGGCACCCGCTGGAACAAATTCCCCGACGGTGGGCGGGTACCGCTGATCGCTGATATGACCTCTGAGCTGTTGTCGCGGCAGATAGATTACAACCGTTTCGGTGTCGTTTATGCCGGTTTGCAGAAGAACCTTGGCCCCTCCGGCATGGCTATGGTGATTGTCCGTGATGACCTGCTCGGTTATGCCGATGGTGCGACTCCGACCCTGCTCGATTTTACCAGGGCCGACAAGGACAATTCCCTCACCAACACCACCAATACCTTTGCCATCTATGTCATCAAGCTGGTGCTCGAATGGCTGAAAGAACAGGGTGGCGTTGCGGCCATGGAAAAAACCAATGAAGCCAAAGCGGCGCGACTCTACCAGGTGATTGATGGTAGCGATTTCTACCGCGGTATTGCCCAGCCTGAGCATCGTTCGATTATGAACGTGTCTTTTTTGCTCAATGGCGATGGACTGACAGATAAATTTCTGCAGCAGGCTGAAGGGCGTGGTCTCTATGCCCTCAAAGGCTACCGCAGTGTTGGTGGCGTGCGCGCTTCCATTTACAATCCGATGCCGATGGCGGGAGTAGAAAAGCTGGCGAGCTTTATGGAGGAGTTTGCCCGTGCACACGGATGAGCAATGAGTGTCGAAAAACTTTACAAAAAGGATTGCTTAATGGCATCGGCCGGCCCTTTTTATGTAAAAAATTTCGACACTTGTGGCGTGTGACCAATAGCCATAGCCCTAATACCAACGATCCATTACCGGATGGCAGAGAAGGTCTAATGCGATGTTTCCTTCTGTTGTGGGGCGATGGGCAGAGGGGCTTCGGTATGAAAGCGGATAAAGGTTTGTAGTTTATGTAACTGCTCCTCTGTAAGGGGAGCAAAGCGTACACTGCCACGCCTGACGGGCACGAGGTTGTCGCGCAAACGATAATCCGACACCGATTTGACCGGCAGGTTATCGACAATGAGCTCATGGTTGAGATAGAGGCTGAGCTCTTTGACGTCGGACCGGCTGAGTTTCTGACCCAGATAGCGAAAAGACAAACCTCCTTCACTGATATCCATGATGTGATAGGGGAGAGATTCAGGGCCGCGATCAATCAATACCAGGGCACGATTAACGGCCTGAAACCGCTGTTTTTCTCGAACCGGGCTGTACTGGAGACGGCTTTCCATCGGTCTGCTCTCGTATCGGCCGGATATTGCCGGTCCTCGGAAAGGGGTATGTCGTTTAAGGGCTTGTCAAATATGGGCCTGATTCTCTCATTTTTTGAACACAGTTGCAACGAGCAGTAAATATAGCATGCAATAATTATTCCCTGATGTGTTTAGTGCCTCGGCCGCAAATTGTGCAAAAAGATCATTTCAGAAACTAATACAGCTCTTTATGACAACCCGGCTGTTAAAAAAATCGCTGATTATTCATGGATCGGCTATAGTCTGGTTTGGAAAAATTGTTTCGACCTTGTAGTTTTGTCGAATTTCTTTACAGGCGTTCTTTATGCTCGGCTTAACCCGCCTCCAGACTTTTTTACTTCTGCCCCTGGCGCTGATCGGTGCAGTACTGTTGTTTGTCGGCGGTCCCGGGCCGGATTCGTTGCGTTCGGTGCGTTTCGGTTGGGTTTCTGGTCATCTGCTTTGTTTTGCCCTGTGGGGTTATCTTTATCTGAGTTGGCGCGGCAACCTGCCGATCCGGCGGTTGCTGGTTGAGGTTGCGCTGCTGAGTTTTCTGGTGGGTGGCACCACTGAAATTTTTCAATCCCTGGTCGGGCGCGAGCCGAGTTGGCGTGATATTTTTAACGATGTCCTGGGTGGTTTGCTGGCAGTCCTTTTTTTTGCACCTGGGCGCCACCAGCTTGTTGCGCCGCTGCGCCACGCATCACAGTTTTTATTGTTGCTGGTAGTGGCATGGAGCCTGATACCCTTTTCCCGGGCACTGGCAGATGACATCATCAGTCTCTATCAGTTTCCCCTGCTGTCCGGCTTCGAAACCCCTTTTGAGCATACGCGCTGGGGCGGTAAGTCGCGCCGCTATATCGATCAACAGGTTGTCTACCGGGGGCAAAAATCGCTGCGGGTCGAGCTGGTTGCCGGCAGGTATCCGGGGGTTTTTCTCAATTTTTTTCCGGCCGACTGGCGCGGCTACGCAGCACTACAGATGCATGTTCATCATCCTTTGCCGGAACCGTTGGAGCTGCACCTGCGGATTCACGATCAGCACCATCGTGATTTTGCTAATCTTCACCGGGACAGATTTAATTTAACCCTGCTGCTCGAACCGGGTTGGAATCGTATCCGGGTGCTGCTGGCTGATGTTGCGAGCGCCCCGCGGGGGCGCGATCTGGATTTGCGCCGTGTCGCCGGTGTTGGGCTCTTTGCTGTTTCCCTTGAAAGTCCTCAGGTTATCACTATTGATGAGGTCAGGTTGCTAAGGCCGGACGAACTGCTTGTGGACGATTGACAAGAGGCGGTAAGCAACATAGAATTCTGACTTTCCCGCAGGCGATAAGTATGCTGCTGCAGGCAGCAATGAGAGAGGTTGATACATGAAGGTTCTGATTACTGATGAAATTTCCGACAGCGGTCTGGTGCCGTTGATCAATGATCCGCGCATTACCATCGATAAAAAAATCGGTCTGGAGATTGCTGAACTGCATCGCTGCGTCGGCGACTACGATGCGATTATCACCCGCAGTGGCACCCTGGTTAACGAGGCTCTTTTAAGCCATGCTCATCGCTTAAAAATCGTTGCCAGGGCCGGGGTCGGGATTGACAACGTTGACGTCGATGCCGCCAGTCGCCGTGGTATTATCGTGGTAAACGCTCCGTATGGCAATGTCAATTCGGCGGCCGAACACACGATGGCGATCCTGCTGGCCAAGTGTCGCAATGTGGGGATTGCCAATATCAGTCTGAAAAATGGCGAATGGAAACGCGCACCCTTTACCGGACATGAACTCAAGGGCAAAACCGTCGGTATTATCGGCCTGGGCAAGGTCGGCGGGCGGGTCGCCCTGCGCTGTCGCGCTTTTGAAGCCGAGGTACTGACCTACGACCCCTATATTTCTGAAAAGCGCGCCGAAGATTTCGGCGTCAAATTAACCTCCCTCGAGGACGTAATTCGTTTTTCCGATATTATTACTGTGCATACCCCCCTTAACGAGGAGACCCGTAATATAATCAATGCTGAGCACTTTGCCGGTATGCAGGATGGTGTGTTTATTGTCAATTGCGCCCGTGGTGGAATCATCAACGAAGCGGCCATGTTGGCTGCTCTCGAGTCAGGTAAATGCAGGGGCGCAGCGTTCGATGTGTACAGCGAAGAGCCACCACGCAGTGAGCTGTTGAAAAAATTGATCGCTCACCCCAATATGCTGGTAACGCCGCACCTGGGAGCCAATACCTTTGAGGCACAAAAAAATGTTGCTGTGGATGTCAGTAAGGAAATTGTCAACTACATCGACGGTCGGCCGTTAAACAATGCGGTCAATATTCCCCGCTTTGATCCGGACCTGATGGATCAAATGAAGCCCTTTATGGAGCTGGTGACGATTCTCGGTGAGTTCATGTCCCAGCTGGCACCCGCCAATCCCAGCAAGATTTCCTTTACCTACAACGGCAAGATTGCTCGTTTTGACTGTGACCCCCTGACCATTTGTGGCCTCGCCGCAATGCTCAATTTCAGTACCGAGCAGGATGTCAATATGGTGAACGCCGGTCTGGTGGCAAAAACCCGTGGCATAGAGGTTGAGTCAATTCGCTCAACCGAAACGGATTCCTTTTCCAGTCTGATTACTATTGATCTGGAAAGCCCGGAAGGTAAGCGGCGGATTGCCGGAACCCTGTTCGAAGGCACCCCCAAAATCGTCAAGCTGCGCAATTTCCCCATCGATTTCCGACCTGAAAAACATATGCTGGTAATTAATTATCAGGACCGCCCGGGGTTGATCGGCAAGATCGGCACCATTTTGGGGGAACATCAGGTGAACATCGGTAATATGAGTCTCGGACGTTTGGAAAAAGCCGGCGAGGCGATGGTGGTTTTTTCTGTCGACTCACAAGTTGAACCGGAGACTCTGGCCAAAGTCGGTGCGGCAGTTGAAGCGCGATTTATCAAGGCGGTGCGGCTGGGAGTAAGATAATAACTAACTATTCAGCTATGGCTTTGCGCCGGGTCGGTGGTCCTATGGCAAGGGTGTTTGTCGCCACGGACGGCGACAACAAGCGGTCATGGATGACCCAACGGGAAGCAATCGCGTCCCTTGACATAGGATCACCGATCCGGTGCTGAATAGATACGATAATAAGGTATCAGATCGTCAGGGGCTGGTCGGTTTTAGCAATAATGCCGACCTGTTCTGCTTTTTCCAGCAGGCAGGAAACCGCTGCCAGCCCATCTTCGCCTAAATCGATAGAGTAATCATTAACATACAGGTCGATGTGCTGATTGATCACGCTATCGTCAAGTTCCTGGGCATGCTGACGGATATAACTGGTTGCCTGATCCGGGTGATTGCGGGCGTATTCGATGCTGCGGCGCAACGCCTGATCTACCAGTCTGATCCGCTCTTCACCCAGGCTTCTTTTTGCCAGAATTCCCCCGAGGGGAATCGGATGCCCGGTTACCTCTTCCCACCACTGCCCCAGATCAAGCATTTGCTTTAGTCCGTATTGCTGATAAGTGAAGCGGGATTCATGGATGATGACTCCGGCAGCGGCACGCCCCTGGCGCACGGCGGCGATAATCTGATCAAAGGGGAGAATCAGCAGATTTTCCGTCCCGCCAACATAGAGCTGCAACAGCAGATTGGCGGTGGTAAGCCGTCCCGGGATGGCAATGGTTTTGCCCCTTAATTGTTCAAGGGAAAGGCTTTCGTCGGCAACAATCAGTGGTCCGCAGCCGCGTCCGAGAGCGGCGCCGCTGTGCAGCAGGACATAGCGATCGCGCAGGTGGCCAAAGGCATGAAAAGAAATCTTGGTTAGATCCAGGACCCCCTGCAGTGCCAGCTGATTGAGGGTTTCAACATCTTCGAGACGCTCCTTGAAGGTCAGATCACCACAGGGGATCAAACCATGAATCAGCGCGTGAAAGATGTAGGTGTCATTGGGACAGGGAGAATAACCGAGGCTTAAACTTGTCATGGCAAAAGTCCTTCAGGTGCTCAGCAAGTCGCGTTGCAGCAGGGTCAGAACGGCTTCTTGTGCCACTCTGATGCCCAGGGGAAGGTCCCACAGTTCGTCGGCACGGGTGCCGGTGGGGTTGGAAATACCGCGCACTTCCAGTAGCGGGCAGGCAAATTCAGCGCAAACCTGTGCCGCAGCAGCTCCTTCCATGTTTTCGCAGATACCAGCAGTCTGTTGTTGCAGCTGCCGGCTTAATTCAGGGGTGCCACTGCAGTTGTTGACCGTCACAAAGGGGCCGCAGTGTGCCTGCGGGAGCAACTGGGCCGCTCGTTTGTAGAGTGGCGTGTCAAGATGATAGGACTGTTGAAATAGTGGGGCGAGGGGCGCTTGCTGTGGAATATTCAACTGTTCCAGCGGGATAAAGCCGCTGTCCGTCGTTACCCCGCAGTCGCCGTAGGTCTCGCTGCTGGCCAGGGCCAGATCGCCGACGCGAAGGCCGCTGTCAGGATAGCTGCCACCACAACCACAGAGGATCACCGCCTCAGGTCGCTGCTCAGCTAAAAGACGGGCCAATTGCATGGCCATCAGCATGGCACCGATGCCGCCGTGACCGATCAGTACCGGGGTATCGCAAAGGGTGCCACGCAGCAGCTCTTTTCCCCCGCACAGCATTCTTTCGCCGCTGCCAAGCTGCCGGCGCAGCAGGGCGGTTTCCGCCGGAGTCGCAGCGACAATCAGGAGCATGATTACGGCCTTTTGAACCAACCGTGACGGATCAGGTCGCGGCGCAGTTCACTCCCCTGGTTACGCACTACCCCCTGGTACCAGAAACACTCCTGGTTGACCAATGGATTTTCCGGGGTATCGAGGCGTTTGGCACCATCAACCAGGTTCTTTCGGAAAATCGTATCGGGCTCGGCAATGATCGATCTGATCTTGTCGGCGAGGGGCTTTTCCAACAGTTCAATCACCGTCTCGATCATGTCGCGGATTTTTAACCCCTGGCGATATTCCCACAGGTCGCCGTCAAAAACATATTCGCACTCAGTAACGAAATCACTCCAGTCTAATAATAGTGAACCGAATTCGACATCGGCAAACTCATGGTGCGCCAGTTTGCTGTTGATCAATGTAGCAATCTGCTCCTGTTCTTTGCGGGTGAGAAAGAAGGACAGCCCTTCTTCAACCTCGTACATATCAAGAAGATCGCTTAGTTCATCGCAGTAGATGGACGCATCAAGCTCTGCGGTACCAAGTTTTTTAAGCTCAGGTGGATGTAATTCGCGTGGCAGACCGAGCAGCGAGAAGTGATGATGGTCGTAATCAGTCGGTAGAATAAGATCATGACGGTAGGGAATCTGATGGTGTGCCAAGAAATTGCACAGGCGCAGGTGGTTGTCGGTAAAAAAGCTCAAGACTTTTTCTTCGGAGCAGAAAAATTCCAGCCCTTTGCGATTATTGGCCAAACCAAAACCTACAAAACCATCATGGACCAAACGGCTCAGATAGGGGGCAATGGTTCGCAGAATCAGGTTGGTTGGCATATAGGGGGAATAATAAACTGCCGGCTCCTGGCGCAATTCCTCGGTACTTGAGCGTCGGGTTATTGCCTGTTCAGGATAGAACTCCAGAATAAAAAAAGATTCTTCCCCTAAAAAGCGGCTGAATTGCACAAAGATATCGGCGAGCCGAGGGGCAGAGATCAGGGCGGTAAAGCGATAAGCGTTGTCGCAATCGTCCAGCAGGGAAAAATCGTAACCTTCGCGGATCGATGTTGACATTCGATGATCTTTTGCAGGCTGCAGGCCGGCCGGGTGCTGGTAATTTGTTGCCAATGGGGATCCTGTTATTACCTGGGGCGCTAGATAGCCCGTATTGTGTTCACTTAAAAAGTTTCTTAATTATTCAGCACTATCCTTGCACCGGGCCTTTGGCTCCTGTGGCAAGGGTGTTTGTCGCCATGGACGACGACAACAAGCGGTCAGGGATGACCCAACGGGAAACAATCGCGTCCCTTGACATAGGATCCGAAGATCCGGTGCTGAACAGTTACAAAGTTTCATAAGTAAACTAAGTAGATGTTTTTATAACACAAGTCAACCTTCTGTTGTTGTTGGCTAATTCCCTTTCTAATGATTAGTCTCTTGATATGAGACTTTTTAAATGATATACAGATGGCTTATTCAAAGAGAATTTCAGCCAAGGAGTACCACATGCTCAGCTCACAGTCGTCTCTGGTCATGTACGACGGGGAATACCAGAAACTTCTGGCACTGATCGAACGTTTGCTGCGGGAATCTAATGCCAAGGTCATTTTTCTGGTTGACAAGGATGGCCAGCTGATCGCTTCCACCGGCGAAACCGAAAACCTCGACACCACCAGTCTTGCTTCTTTGACAGCGGGGAATATTGCGGCGACCGGCGGCTTGGCCAAACTGATTGGTGAAAAGGAATTCTCGATTCTCTTTCATGAAGGAGAGAAGGATAATATCCACCTTTCTATCGTCGGCGGGCGCGTTATTCTGGTGGTTATTTTCGGTCAGCGGAGTTCCTTGGGACTGGTACGCCTGCGCGTTAAAAAAGCCAGCGTTGAGCTGGCCGTGATTCTCGAGGATCTGGTGCGCAAAGCGCAGGATCATAACTCAGAGTTTCAGGCGAGCCCATTTGCTGAAATTACTGACGATGATATCGACAACCTTTTTAACTGATCGGAATTCGCCAGATGTCTTTTATCAACTACGCATCACGAGAAATCAACTGTAAGATTGTCTATTATGGACCGGGTTTGT
The DNA here is from genome assembly GCF_059864205.1 of Pelovirga sp. Lineage (NCBI taxonomy): Bacteria > Pseudomonadati > Thermodesulfobacteriota > Desulfuromonadia > Geobacterales > Geobacteraceae > Pelovirga > Pelovirga sp. The sequence goes on along the minus strand of NZ_JCBCBS010000081.1, from coordinate 1,017 downwards.
GCGGTAAGACAACCAATCTGCAGTATATCTACAATAAGACCGCCGAAGGTTCCAAGGGAAAGATGATTTCCCTGGCCACGGAAACCGAGCGTACTTTGTTTTTCGATTTTTTACCCCTGGCGTTGGGGGAGATTCGTGGTTTTAAAACCCGCTTCCATCTTTATACTGTTCCTGGTCAGGTCTTTTACGATGCCTCACGTAAATTGATTCTTAAAGGCGTTGACGGGGTTGTTTTTGTCGCCGATTCCCAGGAAGAGCGTTTTGATGCGAATATTGAGAGTCTCGAAAATCTGCGCGACAACCTAGAAGAGCAAGGGTTTGATATGGAAAAAATCCCCTTTGTTATTCAATACAACAAGCGAGATCTGCCCAATGCCTCCGACCTCGCGGAGTTAAGCAAGGAGCTTAATCCGCGCAATGTCCCGGAATATGAGGCCTGTGCTACTAGCGGCGAAGGGGTGTTTGAAACCCTCAAGGCGGTGGCAAAACTGGTGCTGAACGATCTTAAAAAAGGGACCTGAGCCGCGGTCGGAAAATGGCTTGACATGGAGGTAAGTATCTCCTATATTCCCAATCCGCACCAACTATTCCCTCTTAGCTCAGTTGGCAGAGCATCTGACTGTTAATCAGATTGTCGCTGGTTCGACCCCAGCAGAGGGAGCCAAACATTCCAGGGGCTTACGGCATAACGCTGTGAGCCCCTGTTTTTTTTGTCGCAGAGAGGTGACAAGATAGGTGACAAGTTTTTCTTTTGCACAGCTTATCTCCTGGATTACCGATCTTCTCAAATTCTCTTCCCGTCAGCAGAGGGATCTTGTTTCCTGATCTGATCAATCAGGGCATCCCGAAACCGATCAAACAGTCGATTGGCCTGCATAAAATAAAAACCCTCCTCGATCATCCGTTGATGAGCAAGAAAAAATCGACAGAAAAATCACATCATTCTACCGCACAGACATGACTTAATCTGATTAGTACTGATCTTCCGCTGTGTTTAACGACAATGCACGTCATACC